>JAJFIG010000006.1 GCA_021775195.1 Rhodospirillales bacterium
ATCATCCCCCGGCCACTGGGAGGTGTTCGATCCATGTCCATTCAAAATTTCATGTCCATCCGTATCCTGGCGCTGTGTGCCGTATTCCTGGTTGCCGGTGTTCTCGCCGCCACCCCGGCAAACGCGGATCAGCGCTATTCCACCTGGGGCGATCCGGCCGCCAAGCCCGCCGCCACTGCCGCCGCCGCACAGGCCGACGATGTTCAGGAAATGGTCGACAAGCTGAATACCCTGGTCGACGAGGCCGAGAAGGCCCGTGCCGCCGACCCGCGGTTCCTGCGCGATCTCCGCGACCTCGCCCGCGGCTACCATCGGCCCTGGCGCCGGCTCCTGGTCTCCGAGGATTTCCAGGACGGCGACTACACCGCGAATCCGGTATGGACTGTTGCCGGCGGGCGTTTCTGGATCGAGCAGGGATGGGGCATGCGCAGTACCGTTGCCGCGCCCGTTCCGCCGCCCGAGACGGCGAAGCCGCAGCGGAAAATGACCCGCGAGGAAAAGGCGATGGCTGTTTTCGGTGCCATCCTCGGCAAGGCCGCCGGCCAAGGATCCGATACTGGCCCGACCGAGACCCCGGCGGCGGTACAGAAACCCCAATCCGCCGCCGTCCACACGATCGCACCGATCACCAACGCATTTGCCTTGGAGCTTGAGATGAGTTCCTGGCAGGGCCAGGGGCGCCTGGAATTCGGGCCCTACCAGGGCCAGAGCCGGACCAGCGGCTATCGCCTGGCCTACACTCCCGGTGCGGGGCTGGATCTGTTGCGGGTCACGTCCCGCGGCACCTCGATCATCGACACCGTGCCTGGTCCTCTGACGCTCGAGGACAAGAAACCCCATGCCGTCGAATGGACCCGGCACCCTGACGGCACCATGAAGATCGCCCTCGACGGCAAGCAGGTGATTGAGGTCGCCGACCGCGGCTTCCGCGACTCATTCGACGGATTCGTGATGGTCAACCACGGCGGCGATTTCATCCTCCGCCGCCTCGCCGTCTACGGTACCCAGTAGTGTTTTAGTGCCATGCGCGGGGTAGCACGGTGATCACCTCGACCTTGCGGCACCGCCGCACGCCCAGCATCCTGGCGACTCCGAACAGGAACGATCTGACGGTAAGCATGAGGTTTCCTCCTTCTTTTTTTTAGGGTCGCCCCTAATCCGCATTTGGGTCCGGCGGGCCCGGTCCGCGGACTATGGCCCATGGTCGGCGGCTGGCTTGTGACGGCCATCACACCCGGCGAAATAAAGTGAAAGGTCCGGGGAGCGGTTGGGCTGCTAATGCGCCCCGGCGACCAGCGGCACCCGGTTTTCCATGATCACCCGCCCCTGGGAGTCGGTGAAGGCCCCGGCGGCTTCGGTCACCGCCTGCCAGGCCGCTTCGATGGTTCCGGCCGGATAATGTCCCTTCAGCCTGGCATCGGTGGTGCTGGAGTCGCGGCGGAACCGGGTATAGGCGGCGGGTGATTCGAAGATGAAGGTAATCGTCAGGTATTCGCTGATGATGCCGGTGAACCCGGCTTCCTCCAGGGCCGATTCCAAAACCCCGGGTTCCGACAGCCGGAAGGGCCCCAGGACCAGGCCCTCGGGCGCCTCCAGCGGAACCCGTTCCGCCAGGACTCGCGACGATACGCCGATCATCGGAACCGACTCCGGCAACGACCAGACGGCGGCGGCGAACTTCCCCCCCGGACACAGGGATTTCCGGACGCCCTTCAGCATCCCCACCACGTCGGGCAGGAACATCAGACCCCACCGACACAACACCGCGTCAAAGGTCGCGTCGGCGAAAACCGGCGCCTCGGCGTCCCCGCTCTGGAAGGTGACGTTGTCGAGACCCAGGGCCTCGGCCCGCTCCCGCGCCAGGCGAAGCATCGCCGGGGCGTGGTCGATGGCGATGACGGCGCCGCTGGAACCAACCCTTTGCGCCGCCGTCAACGCCGGCTCGCCGAGCCCGGTGCCGATGTCGAGCACGTGGGAACCGGGCCCGATGCCGGCCAGTTCCACCATGCGGTCACTGACCGGCTGGGCCGCCTCGGTGAAGGTCGGCCACCACCGGTTCCAGCCCGCGGCCACCGCGTCCCAGGTGATCCGTTCTTGGTCCTTGAGGCGTTCGTGATCGCTGGACATCGGATCCAGTCCTTCCGGCACGGTTAAGCGCGTTTCAAGGGCGCCGTCATCTCCGGGTATTGGACTGGACGGCGGCGCCCCGGTCAATGCCCGGTCCCAATTCCGGCTCCGGCTCCGGCGCCGGCACGGCCAAGGTGGCGTCCGGCGGACGGGCGTTGTAGGACTATCCGGGTAGCGGACGGCGCGGGAACATGCCCCGCGGCCGGAATGATGAAGGGGAGGGAGCCATGACCACATCGCAGACCGACAAGGGACGGGCATTCGTGGCGCTGCACCAGCGACCAGGAGGTTTCGTCATTCCCAACCCGTGGGATGCCGGAACCGCTCGCCTGCTTGCCGCTCTCGGCTTCGAGGCCCTGGCGACGACCAGCGCCGGTCTCGCCTTCTCCCTTGGGCGGCAGGACGGCGGCGGCGCCGTCGGCCGCGACGAGATTCTCGCCAACGCCCGCGACATTGCCGATGCCACCGACCTTCCCGTCAACGGCGACCTCGAAGGGGGATACGGCGATGCCCCGAACACCGTCGCCGAAACCATCCGCCTTGCCGCCAAGGCGGGGCTCGTCGGCGGTTCCATCGAGGACGCCACTGGCCGGCCCGGCGATCCCATCTACGACTTCGGCTTCGCCGTCGAACGTATCGCGGCGGCGGTCGAGGCCGCCCGCGGCCTGCCGTTTCCCTTCGTCCTGACGGCGCGGGCCGAGAACTACCTCCACGGCCGCCCCGACCTCGACGACACCATCCGCCGCCTGCAGGCATTCCAGGACGCCGGGGCCGACGTGCTCTATGCCCCCGGCCTCAAGTCCGGCGCCGACATCGAGACCGTCGTCAGGTCCGTCGACCGGCCGCTCAACGTCGTCATGGGCCTTCAGGGCGTCGCCCTGACGGTGGCGGAACTGGCCGAAATCGGGGTCAAACGGGTCAGCGTCGGCTCGGCCTTCAGCCGTGCCGCCCTCGGCGAATTCCTGCGCGCCGCCCGCGAGGTCAGGGACACCGGGACCTTCACCTTCGCCGACACCGCCGTCCCCTTCGCCGAGATCGCCGGCCTGCTCCGGGAGTGAATGCCTGGTAGGTCGGGCGCTAAATCAGCCCCATGCTCTTGAACGAATTGTGACCGCCCTTGCTGACGATGACGTGGTCGTGGAGCACGATCCCCAGTTTTTCGCCCGCCGCCATCACCTCGCGGGTCATCTCGATGTCGGCCTGCGACGGGGTCGGATCACCCGAGGGGTGGTTGTGGACCATGATCAGCGCCGTCGCCCCCAGTTCCAGCGCCCGCTTCACCACCTCGCGGGGATAGACCGGCGTGTGATCCACGGTGCCCTTCTGCTGCACCTCATCGGCGATGAGCACGTTCTTGCGGTTGAGGTAGAGCACCCGGAAGCGTTCGGTCTTCTCGTAGGCCATGGCGGCGCGGCAGTAATCCATCAGCTTCTGCCAGTTGCTCAGCACCGGGCGCTCGATGATCTCGTCCCGGGCCAGCCTCAGCGCCGCCGCCTGCACCGCCTTCAGGGTCGCGATGGCGCCCTCGCCCATGCCTTCGATCCCGGCCAGATCGGAGGTCTCGGCGCTGATCACCTCGGCAAAAGAGCCGAAGCGCTTGAGCAGCGTCTTGGCCAGGGTTTTCATGTCGCGCCTTGGCTGGGCCCCGAACAGCACCAGTTCCAGCAGCTCGTAGTCGGGGAGGGCGTCGGGACCGCCCTTGAGGAACCGCTGGCGCAACCGTTGACGATGACCGGTGTGGTGGGGCTTGTCGCTCATCCCAGGTCGTAGGGCGGTTGGTCCAGCCCCGCCGGCGACAGGGTAAACACCTCGTAGCCGTCCGCCGTCACCCCGATGGAGTGCTCGAACTGGGCCGACAACGACCGGTCCTTGGTTACCGCCGTCCATCCGTCGGCGAGGATTTTGACGTCGAAGCGCCCGGCGTTGATCATCGGCTCGATGGTGAAGAACATGCCTTCGCGCAGTTCGGGCCCCTCGCCGGGACGGCCGAAATGCATGACGTTGGGGGCGTCGTGGAAGACCCGTCCCAGGCCATGGCCGCAGAAATCCCGCACAACCGAACAGCGTTTGGACTCGGCGTATTCCTGGATGGCGTGGCCGATGTCGCCGACCGTCCCCCCGGGGCGGACCGCCCGGATGCCCCTCCACATGGCTTCGAAGGTGATGTCGACCAGGCGCTTCGCCTTGACCCCGACGTCGCCAACGAAAAACATGCGGCTGGTGTCGCCGTGCCAGCCCTGTCGGATCACAGTAATGTCGATGTTGACGACGTCCCCGTTGCCCAGCTTCTTGTCGCCGGGGATGCCGTGGCAGACGACGTGGTTCACCGAGGTGCAGATGGACTTTGGAAAACCCCGGTAGTTCAAAGGCGCCGCGATGGCATGGTTGTTGATGATGAAGCCGTGGCACAGGCGGTCCAGCTCGCCGGTGGTCACTCCCGGCTTCACGTACGTGGTGATGAAGTCGAGGGTCTCAGCAGCCAGGCGGCCGGCCTTGCGCATGGCCTCGAAATCATTAGGGCCGTGGATCTTGATTCGCCGCGCCTCGGCATCGGCGTAATCGCGGGAGATATCGTTCATCGCCTGATTATGCCATTTGTTCGCAAATATTCCACCAGTCCCGAGTCACAGGGCCACCGGTACCGGCGCCGTCACCCGGATTTCATCCACCGACAGCCGGCATCCGTAGCACAGGACCTCGACCCCGGCGGCCGTGGCGTCCCTGAGCGCGTCGGCGTAGACCGGGTCGATGTCGCCGGCGATGCGGAACCCGTTGCCGTCCTCGCGTTGCACCAGGTAGACCATGACCGCCCGCCCGCCGTCCTCGACCACCTTTGAGAGCTCCCGCAGGTGCTTGGTCCCCCGGGCCGTGACCGCGTCGGGGAACTCGACGGCACCGTCGGCGGCACCGTTGCGTTTCATAGTCACGTTCTTGACCTCGACGTAGCAGGGGGGGCGCCCGTCCTCTTCCAGCAACAGGTCAATGCGCGAATTGGTTCCGTATTTGACCTCGCGCCGAATGCCGCTGTAGCCCGCCAGTTCGCCAATCGTCCCGTCGGCCACCGCTTCCGCGACCAGGGCGTTCGGATGGGCGGTGTTGATGCCCACCAGGCCATCGCCGACGCGGATCAGCTCCCAGGTATAGCGTAGCTTTCGGTCCGGGTTGCGGGCTGGCGACAACCACACCTCGGACCCCGGCTCTTTGACGCTCAGCATGGTGCCCGAATTGGCGCAATGGGCGGTCACGGTCTCGCCGCCGTCAAGCTCCACGTCGGCCAGGAATCGCTTGTAGCGCTTGACCAGGGAACCGCGCAGCAGGGGGTCGGGAAATTTCATGGCTGGCACTTAAACAGTTTGCGGCCCGATGGCAACCTCCGCACCACAGAAAATGGGAACGCCGGGCACTGAAAACAAGGCGGCTAACGGAGCGTGACCAAGCTGGCCGGAAAGGTCCGGCCCGCTACCCGTGTTCACGCCTGTGAAGGGCGTAGAGTCTGAACCTGCCGTCTGGGCCGTTTTTCTTGTGATAGTAGATCAACCGACCATCACCGCTCAGGGCTGGCGCTTCCGAGAAACCCGTGATGTTTCTTATCACCGTGGGGGGGCCAAACGGGCTTATCTTGTCCGGCCTTGTGGCGCGCAGGCTTTCCAACTTTATGGCACCGCCTTTCTTGACCATGCGAGTATAGAGAATCTCCAACTCGTCGTTGGAAATCGTGGCGCCATAGACAACCTCATCCTTGTTTATGTATTTGAAGATCCTGGACGAGTCATCCTGCGGGATAAATTTTCTGCCGGCTTTCTTGGCGTAAAAGAGGTATGACTTCGTGGGCGGGCTGCCGTCACCAAACCATGTCTGTGTCGAATACAGTGTCTGGCCATCGGCGCTGATCTCGATATCCATGTTCAACCAACCCGGTTTACCGAGGGACAGGCCTGGAACGGGCCTGATGTCCTTGACCGCCCCGTTCTCAAAATTTCCGCAATAGACCGACACCAGGTTGTTGCGTTTATAGGCGTGTGTCGAGACGTAACAAAAATTGTTGTCATCATCCATGGTCGGCACGCCATCCACGGAACTTGTGTTTATGTTTCCCACTTCGCCTTTGAACTGGAATGTATAGGCGTCAACCCTTTTCGCGTAATAAATGTCCTTGTTGCGGACAGGATCATGTTCGCTGTTGAAAAACATGTACATGCCGTCACGGGAAATAAACGCCTCCATGGCATCACCGTCATAGCCACGAATCAGGACCTCGGTATTATTTACGAAGACCGTATTCTCCAGGTTTTTGGACGACGTGTTTTTTTTGGCTTCAAGATAGGCCAGGATTTCATCCAGCAGCGCGTCAGCTTCTGCGAATCTCCCTGAATCACCCAGCGCTTTGACCTGTTTCATTTTGGGTAGAATTTTGGACACGTCACGACCTTCTGCCACCCAATTTCTGAAAACGGCAACAGTCCTGTCCGCCTTCGCCTTCAAATCACGCGGATTGATATCTTTTGCCCCCGCATCGAGTGGGAACAAAACACACAAGGCCAGAACAATGCAGCTGAGGTGTGAACGCAGATTCATCATGATTATTCTTCAGTGTCTGATTGGAAAAAGTTGAGCGAAGAAAGACCAAAACTCATTATCCAGTCCATTGGTCTTTTGTGGCAGAATTATGTTTGGAGTTGGAGCCCCCTGGCTTTTTTTGGACAGTTGGGCACTTGGGCATGATCCGGTCAAATGGTTCCGTTTTACCGGATCGTGTTCTAACGGGGATGAATTCGACATCATGTCCGATCTCGACGGCAAGGTTGTTCTGGTCACCGGCGGCTCGCGCGGCATCGGCGCCGCCTGTGTCCGCGCCCTTGCCGCCGCCGGTGCTTCCGTGGTGCTCCATTACGGCCACAACCGCGCCGCCGCCGAGGCGGTGGCCGCCGGCCTCCCAACCGACGCCTGTCTGCTGGTCGAGGGCGACCTGGAATCCGCCTCCGCGCCCGCCGCCATCTGGGGTGATGCCGTTGCCTGGCGCGGCCATGTCGACGTCCTGGTCAACAATGCTGGCATCTTCGAGGCCGCCGGTATCGATGCCGACCCCGATGCCTGGCGCCGCGCCTGGCAGCGGACCCTGACGGTCAATCTCGTCGCCCCCGCCGATCTCTGCCGCGAGGCCCTGGGTCATTTCCGCACACGTGGCGGCGGCATCATCGTCAATATCGCCAGCCGCGCCGCCTTCCGTGGCGATACCCCGGATCACATGCACTACGCCGCCTCCAAGGGCGGCCTGGTGGCCCTCACCCGCAGCATCGCCCGTGGCTTCGCCGCCGACAACGTTCTTGCCTACGGGGTCGCGCCCGGTTTCGTGCGCACCGACATGGCCGAGGACTTCGTCCGCGTCCACGGCGAACCCGCCGTCACCGACGACATTCCCCTGGGCGAAATGGCCACGCCCGATGACGTCGCCAACATCGTCGCCTTCCTGGCCTCGGGCAAGGCCCGCCACGCCACCGGTACCACCATCGACATCAACGGCGCTTCCTACGTCCGTTGATCCTTCCCGGAGCAATGTTTTCGCCGGGGCAATGCCAATATTCATTAGTATTGGGTGCCGCCCACCGGGCGGCGATGAGGAACGGAGGCCGGCATGCGGCGAATCCTGGTGACGGGTGCCCTCGGGCAGATCGGCTCGGAACTGGTGCCGGCCTTGCGGGAACGTTTCGGCGACGACCGGGTGGTGGCCTCCGACATCCGCATGGCGACCACCACCGTTGCCGCCGCCGGGCCCGTCGAGCACGTCGACTGCACCCAGTTCCACCAGATCCAAGAGGTCGTCCGCCGTCACGACGTCGGCGTCATCTATCACATGGCGGCCCTGCTCTCGGCCATCGCCGAGGAAAAGCCCCAGGTCGCCTGGCAGGTCAACACGGGCGGCCTCTACCGGGTGCTCGAGGTCGCCCGCCAGTCCCGCTGCGCCGTCTTCCTGCCCAGCTCCATCGGCGCTTTCGGCCCGACGACGCCCCGCGACGACACCCCCCAGGACACTATCCAGCGCCCGACCACCATGTACGGGGTGACCAAGGTGGCGGG
>JAJFIG010000051.1 GCA_021775195.1 Rhodospirillales bacterium
AGCACCTCGTCCGTGGAACTGAGCGGCCCCCCGGACGCCAGTCCGACCTTGGTCTTGACCGCCGACCACAGGTCGTTGTTCTCGGCGTATTTAACCCAGGCGTCCTTGTAAGGGTCGACCAGGGCGTCGAGGACCATGAGCTCCATGACACTGCTCGGCGACGTCAGCTTGTACCAGGGGACGAAGGCCTGCTTTATTTTCATCCAGGTCGAGCCCGTCTGGCCCGCGAGGTAGCTTTTTCGTGCCGCCGGGCTGATCTTGCCCAGCACCGAGCCGGCGATCAGGGTCGCGGCTTTGTGCAGGATCACCTGCTCGATGGTGGTTTGCAGAAGTCCCTCCCAGACGATCGCCGAGCGGTGCCGGAGGTCCTGCGCCTTGAACTCTTTCACCGTCATGTCCAGCTTGGCCAGCAGGGCCGCGTTGTCCGGGATGCCGAAGGCGGCGTTTCGGGCCGGCAGGATCTTGCGGTAGGCCTTGGTATGGGCCGCTGCCAGCGTGTAGTTGAGGGTGTGGGCATAGAAGAAGATCTGCGCCGATTCTGCCATCGTCGCCAGATTAAGGGCTTCCCGGTCGCGCATCATCTGCAGTGTCGCCACCGCCATGCTGCCTTCCGTGCTCAACTTGCCGCCGCCCTTGGCGCGGTCGTGAACCGTGCGGTAGAGCACCCTCCGGTCCCAGATTTCCTTGCGCAGGTTCTTGTACGCCGTCTGGTAGACGAAGTTGTGGCCGAGCAGCGCCCCGTGAGCCATGCTGAGGTCCGGCCGCCGCCGGATCATGGTATCGAGTTCAAAGTTGTAGCTGGGCAGCTCGCGCACCAATCCGATCAGGCTTTTCTGCATCAAGTCGATCTGCTGCATGTAGGCATCCTGATCTTCCTCGACATTGGAGAACCAGTCCTTGAATCCCCGATAGAGGGCAACGATGGGGATGAAGCCCTTGATGTCGTATTTCTGCGCGACGTAGAAGTCGCTGACATTCATCGGCCGTTTGGGCAGATTTTCGGCCGAGCTGTACGCACCCCGGTTGATCAGAAGCCTTCCCAACCCGGCGTTGACGGTGCCGGTGAGTTCGTACTGGGCGCCCATCAGGTAGACCGCGGTCAGGTCCCTGGGGTCCTCGCACAGGACGGCGAGGATGGGCGCGATGCCGCCGCCGCTGGCGCCGATGAAATTCGGGTCCTCCAGCAGTTCCCGTAAGTGGGGCCCGACGCTCCCGCTGCGCAGAGTATTCACGAAACCGAATTGCTGGTCGTAGCTGTACTTGCCGGCCAGATCCCGGAGCACCTCGATCCGCTTGTCCTGCTCTCCGAGCTTCTTCCTGTAATTCTTGTAGACGACCTCGGTGTTGTACTGGATCTTGCCCAGGTCCACGTACTGGTTGATTATCTTCGAAAGGTCGGCGCCGGTGTCGCGCATGATCGGCGAGATGACGGCCGAGAACGAGGAGCCGCCGAAATGCAGCCCGATGGCGGCCAGCGCCGAGAGGTTGGTGGCGCCGGCGCGGACGTAGCTGTCCAGGGTCTGCTTTTTGTTTTTGTCAAAGGAGCGATGGGAGCCGAAGGCGCGGCCCGAATACACTTCGTCCCACCATGTCGGCAGGTCCTTGATCGCTTCCTTGCCGACCTCGGCCAGCCCGGTGAGGATATCCAGCCTTCGGGTCATTCCGGCTTCCAGCGCGATCTCGCGGGTATAAAGCGCGATCAGCGCCATTTTCGCCCGGAGTTGGGAAATCTTCAGCCGCACGGCGCGGGTGTCCGCCACACCGGGCAGGGGATCACGGGGAGTGATCCCCGGATTTTTCCTCAGGTCCCGGCTCAGTTTCTCCATCAGGTCGTCGTTGATGATCCGGCGTTCCCGGGCCTGCGCCAACTTTAAAAAGATGGCGCTGATCTGCGTGCTTTCCTTGGCCAGCCAGGAATAGTCCCCCTGGTGCTTGGTCGACAGCATGTAGGCATTGATCTCCGCCACCTTGTCCAGGGTGCGGGCGCTGAGATATGTGGTATTTCCCCGCTCCAGGGCGCTGCCGTAGACCCGTGCCAGTTCGACCCGGGTCCGCTGGATGTCGGTGAAGGCGTCCCGCCGCGCCGCCTGCAGGCAGTTGGCCCGCTTCGCGAAGTAATCGAGGATTTCCTGCTGGCGCGCGGGCGGCAGCAATTGGAACCCCAGTGTCGTAAAGGGCTTGAAATAATCGCTCGCGATGTCCCGGAGATTGTTCTCGACACCGACCCGCACCAGCAGGGTCGCGTACCAGTAATGGTATTTGACGGAGAAATTCCCTCCGGCCGAGATCCGCGACCACGCCCCCTCCGCCCGGAACTCCGACAGTGCCGCCAGCAGCAGCTCCTCGGTGGCCTTCTCGGCCAGCTCCCGCGCCTGTTCCACCTGCCTGAGCTGCTGCTTGAATTCCGACCACTTCTTGCGCGTGGTGTTGAGGGTCTCGGGGCCGATCTGCTTGAGTGCCGGCGCGACATGGCTTTGCCAATGGAGGTTCAGGCTGCCGCAGGGATGTACGAACTTGGGCAGGGTGGCGAAGATGGTCTTGATCCGGGACACCACCGGAATCTCGTCCGGATGCTGGGGTTCGTCCCGCGCCAGGGCCGGCGTCGCCGAAAATACCGCCCCCGTAATCAAGGCAACGGCGAATAGCCGGATCCATCCCGCGATCCGGCTCTGCGCCCCCCCTAGGCGCTCGATCTGCGTGCAGCCCGTCACGTGTGCTGCCTCCCGGAAGTCAGGCGGCGCACCAGTTAGAACCAAAAGTAGATTAATTAATTTTCATATACGCGCGAAAATCACAGTCAGGCCGCGCGCCGGGGTGCCGCCCTTTTTTCTGCCACCATTGAATCATACCAGGCCCGCAAAGGGAAGGGTGGGGCTCGTCCGCTGGCGGAAATCCGCTCCATCCGGCCAGACTCCCGTTGCCAGGCGCCCCATTCCGGCCCTAGCCTAGATTAACCGGCCGCCCGGCGGAGAGAATCCCATGCCCAAGGTCCTTGTCGTTCATGACGATCCCGAACTCGCGGCCGCCTGCCGGCGCCTGGAGGCCGGGTCCGATGGCGTCGACGAGTACCGGTTTGCGTTTGTTGCAACCACGGGTCAGGCCTTGGCTCACCTGACAGCCGCCGGCGCCGAAGCCGACCCCTTCGATCTTGCTTTGATCGGGGTGTCCAGCGCCAATCCTGGCATCTCCGATTCCTTCGAATTTTTGCAACGGGTGCAAGAATTGGTCCCGGGAATGGCGCTGATCGCCCTCGCACCGTCCGCCGACCTGGCGGCCGTCCGCCGGGCCATGAACCTGGGGGCGGCGGATTTTCTCACCCTTCCCATCGATGCCGGCGACCTGTCGCGCACCCTGGACCGGGTATGCGCCGACGTCCGGGACCGGCGCCGGGATGGCGAGGCGGCGGCGGCCCTGGCCACCATCCGCCGC
>JAJFIG010000501.1 GCA_021775195.1 Rhodospirillales bacterium
GGTGCGGTCTGGTGCGCCAGGTAAACATGGAACGGGAATCCTCCCGCTACTGCCCGAACCTTTCCGAGCACGCGCATTTTCACGACGAAGTGAGCGGACGGGTCTATGACATCGACATGCCAAAGGAATTTTACAGCAAACTCGCTACTATCCTGCCGCCAGGTTATGAGGTCGACGAGGTCAAACTCTCATTTCGTGGTAAAAAAACTTAAGTTAACCATTTGTCAATCAACGTCATATAACACAGAACCATGAGTTCGCTCGAAATCAAGAACCTGCACGTCAACATAGGCGATAAGCCCATCCTGAAGGATTTCACCCTCAGCGTTCCCAAGGGCGAGGTGCATGCCCTCATGGGGCCCAATGGGACAGGCAAGAGCACCCTCGCCAAGGCCCTGGCCGGCCATGAGGACTATGAGATCACAGGCGGTGACGCCTTGCTCAACGGCAAGAGCATAGTCGGGATGGCCCCTGACGAGATCGCGCGCACCGGTCTCTTTCTCGCTTTTCAATATCCGAACGAAATCCCGGGAGTGAGCATCGCGAATTTTATCCGCGCCGCCCTGACCGCCCGCCTTGAAGACGGGGAGGAGCTAGACGCCGCGCAATACTACAAGACGCTTTACGAAAAAATGGATATGCTCAAGATCGTCCGCAAGTTCACGGCGCGATCAGTCAATGAGGTTTTTTCCTGCGGTGAGAAAAAACGCTGTGAGATCCTCCAGATGGCCATGCTCAAGCCTGAGTATGCGATTATGGACGAGACCGACAGCGGCCTCGACATCGATGCCCTGAAGGCGGTGGCCGAAGGGGTCAACTTGCTGAGGTCTCCAGAGCGCTCATCGCTGATCATCACCCATTACCAGCGCCTGCTGGATTACATCGTGCCCGACCGCGTTCACGTGCTCGCAAACGGCCGCATCAAGCGGTCCGGTGGCAAGGAACTGGCGCTGGAGCTCGAGAAGAGCGGCTACGCCGCGTTCGCGGAGGCGGCGGCCTGAGGGCCGGGGCAAACGAGGGGATCATGGCAACGGAAACCATCCAGGCCCAATCCTTGGCCGAGCGGTTCGGCGCTTCCGGTGGCGATCTGCCGGGCGCCGGGGTGGCGTGGCTGACGGCGATGCGGGCGACCGGACTGGAGCAGTTCGCTGAAGCCGGCCTGCCGACACCGCGGCTCGAGGCCTGGAAGTACACCGATCTCCGGGTGCTGGAAAAAATGGCCTTCGGCGGGGCTGCGGAAACCGGGGCGGTTCCCACCATCGACCTGATCCCGTCGCTGCTTCCCGATGCCGCCGGCCCGCGGCTGGTCTTCGCCGACGGTCGCTTCTGCGCCGCGGTCTCGGACGTCGGCGGGCTCCCGGACGGCGTCATGGCGGAACCGCTGACGGCGGTGCTGGAGCGCGACCCGAGCCTTGTGGAAGATCATCTCGGGCGTTTGGACTCGGCCGAAACCGATCCCATGGTGGCCCTGAACACGGCCCTCATGGCCGACGGCCTGGTGCTGCGGGTTGCGCCGGGGGTAACCCTGGAGGCGCCCCTGACGGTGATCTTCCTGGGCGGCCAGGCGGAGGCCGCCGTCGCTTATCATCCGCGCAACCTGATCGTCCTTGGGGACAACAGCCGGGTGACGGTCATCGAACATCACGCCGGCATTGGTCCCGGCACCTACCTGGCCAACGGCGCCACCGACGTTCACGTCGGCGCGGGGGCGGCGCTCAGTCATGTCAAGGTGCAGGCGGAAGGCGCCGACGCCTTCCATCTGGCGGCCATGCGCGCCCGCCTGGACAGGGACGCCAGCCTGGAGTCCTACAGCCTGGCAACCGGTGCCCGGCTGTCGCGCAACGAGATTGCGGTGCGCCTCGAGGGCAGCGGCGCCCGCTGCCGGCTCAACGGCGCCTACATGATGCGCGGCACCCAGCACTGCGACAATACGACGGTGATCGACCACCTGGTTCCCGACACGGCATGCGACGAGGTCTTCAAGGGTGTCCTCGACGATACCGCGCGGGCCGTTTTCCAGGGACGGATCACGGTCCATCCGGACGCCCAGCGCACCGATGGAAACCAGTCGTGCAAGACGCTGTTGCTTTCCGACGGGGCGGAAATCGATGCCAAGCCGGAGCTTGAAATCTACGCCGACGACGTTAAATGCAGTCATGGGGCGACGGTCGGCGAGCTCGACGCGGAAGCCCTTTTCTATATGCGCTCGCGGGGGCTGCCCGAGGCGACGGCACGCAACCTGCTGATCGAATCCTTCCTGGCCGAGGCCCTCGCCGATATCTCTGACGAGGACCTGCGTTCGGCCCTGTTGGCCAGCGTGACACATTGGCTGTCAAAGGATTAGGCCACGTGCTTAACAAGGAAAAAGAAGAGATGACCAAGGCGACGAACGTGGTTGAGATGACGGCGGGCGACAATTCCATGTCGGCCTTCGACGTGGAACGGGTGCGCGCCGACTTCCCGATCCTCGAGCAGACGGTTTACGGGCGGCCGCTGGTCTACCTCGACAACGCGGCCAGTTCCCAGAAGCCGCGCCAGGTCATCAACGCCATGAGCGAGGCCTACGAGACCTATTACTCCAACGTCCACCGGGGCCTGCACAACCTGAGCCAGCGGGCCACCGACGGCTTCGAGGCCGGCCGCGAGAAGATCGCCCGTTTCATCAACGCCGGCAGCGACGACGAGATCGTCTTCACCCGGGGTGCCACCGAGGCCATCAACCTGGTCGCCGCCACCTACGGACGGGCCTTCCTGGGCGAAGGGGACGAGGTCATCATCTCGCACATGGAGCACCATTCCAACATCGTGCCCTGGCAGATGCTGCGCGACGAGAAGGGCATCACGCTCAAGGTGGTGCCCATTGACGACGACGGCAATTTCCTCCTCGACGAATACGAAAAGCTGCTCACGCCGCGAACCAAGCTGGTGGCGGTGACCCACATCTCCAACGCGCTGGGCACGATCACGCCGATGGCCGACATCGTCCGCCTGGCTCACGATCGGGGCGCCCTGGTGCTGGTCGACGGCTGCCAGGCGCTGCCTCATATGAAGGTCGACGTGCGGGCGCTGGACGTCGACTTCTACGCCTTTTCCAGCCACAAGATGTACGGCCCCACGGGCATCGGCGTGCTCTACGGCAAGAGCGACATTTTGAACACCATGCCGCCCTATCAGGGAGGCGGCGAGATGATCGCCTCGGTGAGCTTCGAGGAGACCACCTACAAGGCGGCGCCGCACCGCTTCGAGGCCGGGACGCCGGCCATCGTCGAGGCGGTGGGCCTGGGCGCGGCAGTGGATTACCTTGAGGCGCTGGGCATGGACAACGTCGCCGCCCATGAAAGCGGGCTGCTGGCCTACGCCACCCAAAAGCTGTCGGCGGTCCCCGGGCTGACCATCAACGGCCAGGCCAAGGAGAAAGCGGGGATCATCGCCTTCCTCATGGAGAACGCCCACGCTCACGATATCGGCACCATCGTCGACAGGGCGGGGGTCGCGGTCAGGGCCGGGCATCATTGCGCCCAGCCGGTGATGGACCGCTTCGGCGTGGCGGCGACGGCGCGGGCATCCTTCGGCCTCTACAACACCCGCGAGGAAGTGGACGTGCTGGTGGAAGCGCTGGCCGCGGTACGGGAGCTGCTGGGCTGATGTTGGACGATCTTCGCGAGCTTTATCAGGAAGTGATCCTGGACCACAGCCGCAACCCGCGGAACTTCCGCCATCCGGGGAACGCCAACTGCGAGGCCCACGGCCATAACCCCATGTGCGGCGATATGCTGACCATTTACCTGTCCCTGGACGAGGACGGAATCATCCAGGACGCCGCCTTCGAGGGCAAGGGCTGCGCCATCGCCGTGGCCTCGGCCTCGATGATGACCCAGATCCTGCCGGGCAAGACGGTGGCGCAGGCGGAAAAGCTGTTCAGCAGCTTCCACGACATGTGCACAAAGGAAGATTACGAACCGTTCGATACCGATGACTCCAACGGCGAGGACGAGGATGCCATGGAGCGGCTGCAGATGCTCTCGGGTGTGCGCCAGTTCCCAATTCGGGTGAAATGCGCGACCCTCGCCTGGCATACCATGAAGGCCGCCGTGGCCGGGGACGGCGAATGCCCCCTGGTCCCGGTGAGCACGGAATAGGACCAGTCCATGTCGGCCACAGGCGGCGGTTTCGGTTACGGGGACTTCATGTCCGGCCCTGCTCCGGGCGAGGATTTCTCGGCCACCGCCGGGGAACCCCTGGCCCCGGGAACGGCGGTGGCGGCGCGGGAAACGGTGATCGAGGCCCTGCGTACGGTGCACGATCCGGAAATACCGGTGAACATCTACGATCTCGGCCTGATCTACGAGACCGACGTCGGCGACGACGGCTCGGTGTCGGTGCAGATGTCCCTGACGGCGCCCGGCTGTCCCGTTGCCGGCGAAATGCCCGGCATGGTGGCGCGGGCCGTGGCCGCGGTCGAGGGCGTCGGCGAGGTCGAGGTGCAACTGGTGTGGGAACCGGCGTGGACGCCGGAGCGCATGTCCGAGGATGCGAAACTCGCCCTCGGCATGGCCTGATGGT
>JAJFIG010000502.1 GCA_021775195.1 Rhodospirillales bacterium
CACTGCGGCGGCGATCTCTCGGGCATCGGCGGGGTCAGCCGGCCGGGCATTGTCCACCGTCTCGACAAGGATACCAGCGGGTTACTTGTGGCGGCCAAGAGCAATGCCGCCCACCAGGGACTCTCCCGTCAGTTCGCCGAACACACCATCGAACGGGCCTACCTGGCGGTGGTCTGGGGGGTGCCGTCGCCGCGCCGAGGCGAGATCACCGGCAATATCGGGCGCAGCCCGGTCAATCGCAAGAAGATGGCGGTGGTGAGCCGCGGCGGCAAGCCGGCCCTGACCCGTTATGCAATGGAACGGGCGCTCGGCACCGGGGCCAGCCTGTTGCGGTGCCGGCTGGCGACGGGCCGGACCCACCAGATCCGCGTCCACCTGGCCAGCCTCGGCCATCCTGTGATCGGCGACCCCCTTTACGGTGGCGCGACACGGGCCCGGCTGCGCCGCTTGGCGGAGACAGCGCGCCAACATGTGACTCAGTTCCATCGCCAGGCTCTCCATGCTTATTTGGTCGGATTTACACACCCGGTTACGCACAAAAAGCTGCGATTTGAATCTAATTTATCGAATGATATCAAATTATTATTGAGCTGTTTAGATTAACTCATTTTTTCTATATACTTGAGTAATTGACTGAGATACTCTGGAAAGAACGAAATGAATGGCGTTGGCTGCCCGGAATGCCCGGGAGGACCGACGGGTTGTGCAGTTTTTCCGGGGCAGGAACGTATTAGCATGACGACCGCGACAATCAATCTGGATATCTCGCCAGAGAAGAACCTATCCAGATATCTCAACAGAATTCGCCGATATCCCATGCTGGAGGTTGGCGAGGAATATCGACTGGCCAAGCGCTGGACGCACGATAACGACACCCAGGCGGCCCACAAGCTGGTGACCAGTCACCTGCGCCTGGTGGCCAAGATCGCCATGGGGTACCGGGGCTACGGACTGCCGCTTGGTGAGCTCATTTCCGAGGGCAACGTCGGCATGATGCAGGCCGTCAAGCGCTTCGATCCGGAGCGTGGGTTCCGCCTCGCGACCTACGCCATGTGGTGGATTCGGGCGGCAATTCAGGAATACATCCTGCATTCCTGGTCACTGGTAAAAATGGGCACAACGGCGGCGCAGAAAAAGCTGTTTTTCAACCTGCGCAAGCTCAAGGGACAGATGCAGGCCATTGAAGACGGCGATCTGTTGCCGGAGCATGTCATTCATATCGCCGATCAACTCAACGTACCCGAGGCGGACGTCATCAGCATGAACCGCCGCATGGCGAGTTCCGACCATTCCCTGAACGCGCCGTTGCGCGAGGAAGGCGAGGGCGAATGGCAGGACTGGCTGGTGGAGGAAAGCGAGGACCAGGAAACCCTACTCGCCGAGGAGCAGGAACTGCGCAACCGGCGCAAACTCTTGGGCAGTGCCATGAAGTGCCTGAACGAGCGCGAACGCCATATCCTCGCCGAGCGGCGGCTCAAGGACAATCCAACGACCCTGCAAAACCTGAGCGAACACTACGGAATCTCACGCGAGCGAGTGCGGCAGATCGAGGTCCGGGCCTTCGATAAATTACAGAAATCGGTAAAACGGGCGGTTGTCGACCGCCATATCGCTGCCTAAAATTCCGGTCCGTCGGGGGCGCTCATCCCCGATCAACGGGCAACAAACACACTGCGGCGAATCGAGATTCCGCAGCCTTCCCCTAGCGAACCCGCGCTCAGTCGGCCGGCTTGACGTCGGAGCCGGCGGCAGGGGCTATCCGCGATAGATCCGCGGCGCCAGCCTTGGCCTTTTCCTCGGACACCATGGTCGTGAACATCATCGCGACGACGACCCAGCCGGTCACGGAGACGACTGCCCAGAACGCCACATCGGGGCGCCAGGATGTCAGCCAGCCTTTCGCGCGCGGGGTCTTGCCAGTAAGGTTCGCCTCCTGTGGCGGATGCATTGCAGGCACCATAATACCTACCTACGTAGCATATATTGTTCTGGGTGTCGAGAATTCGTCAATATGTAGTGAAAAGCCGGAAAGATGAGGTCAGTCGGGCGGCGTTTCCGGTGTTGGCGCCGATCCCGTGCCGGCAGAACCGGTCACTTCCTCGCCCCACTCCTCGATGATTTCCCGCTGCCGGGTGCGCAGATGGGCGACGCGGCGCTGTGCCATCACGGTCAGGAACGTTGCCACCACAGGGGGAATGGCGAGGAACAGCAACCATCCGAAACCGGCGGCGGAAAAGATGATCGCCAGGGCGAAGACGTTGGACAGAATTCCCATGGCGTGGGCGATGGTGTGGTCGCCGCCGAACCACAGCTCGAGAAGGAAGAAGAACACGCCGCTGAAATTCATCCCGCCGACGCAGATGGTGGCGTAGCGCTTCCGTGACCGGTCGATGATGAAGGCGACGATCGTCGGCACCATGCCGACGAGGACGAAAATTACCGTCGGTGCCGCCAGGATCGCCAGCGCGATAATGGTTATGCTGATCCAGAGGGGATTGACCCGCTGCATGGACTGTGGGGCCGTTGCCGGCGTCTGGGCGACCGCTTCCTTGACCATGTCCCGCTCCCCTACCAGATTTCCATGATCATGAAAATTGATGCGGCGATGAGCATGGTTACCACGGAGGACAACGCCGCCCCCTTCTGACCGGTTTCCACGGTTTCCGCCTCGCGATTCTCGTCGTGGCTTTCGATGTCGTGAATTTCCTTGTCGGCGACCGCGAATTCGGTTGCCGCCGCGGCGTAGCTATTAATGTCCTGGCGCCGCTTAATGTTGTTGTCGATGACGTCATAGAGTTCCGGGAGGCTGCCCTGACGCACGATGCGGGGGATTTCCCGCTCGATGTCGCTGCGTGTCGCGCGGCTGTGGTAGGTCTTGATCGCCGGCCCGAGAAGCCCTCCCAGCCAACTGGTGAGTCCATAGAGCGCGCCGGCCTTCAGGCGCCATTGCAGGTAGGCCAGCAGGTTGATGAGGCCGACGACGACGGTTTCCTCACTGGTGTCGGTGAGGCGTTTCAGGAGCGAGTCGATGTCCTGATTGAAACGCGTGGCGATGAAAGCCAGGAGATGGCGGTCCATGGGCTTGGTCTTGGAGTCGGTCCGACCCGCCGCCCTGTCGAGGGCGGGAAGCACTTCCAGGATGTTGACCACATTGTCTTGAATGATGAGGGAACTTTGACAGCGCAGGCTCGGGTTGAGCATGTAAAGGCAACGCTCGATGCCGTATCCCGGGTTGTTGTTGGTCAGGTATCCCTGAACTTTCTTGAATTGCTTTTCAAGGATCGTGTTAACGCCCAATTTGGTCTTCTGCGCTGCGAACCAGGCACCGACCACACCGTGGGTCATAGCGTCGGCGATGGCTTGCACGTTGCCGCCACGGAGGAACTCGATCGCCAGCATAGGGCCGTAGGCTTCGGGCAGGAACGAGAGCTCCTTGTAGCGGATGGGCGCCGTTGGATCCAAGATCATGCTGATCTCGGTGGCCAGGTATGCGTCACTGCTCCGGACGTCGGATGCGTACGTCTTCGCGGCCTCCGCCACCGCCGTCACGGTTTCGGCGAGGCGCGGTTGGTTCATGCTGCGGCTCAACCATGGATCCAATTCGCCGCTCTTGATGGTCTTGGCCGCCTCGGCCGGGTTGCGGGCCAGGGCATGGGCCAGGGTGCGCAGGGTGATGTATTCGGTGCCGGCGAAGGAGAAGGCCACCTCCGCCTTTTCGACCACCTGGCGGCGCACCGATGCCATGCCGCCGCCGCCGATCCAGCGTTCCAGGTCCTCGGCCTTCCAGCGGTCCACCGAATGGTCGGCGAGCATGCCGCGCAGGGCATCCAGCAAGTACATTGCGATGCGGTTGTTGGCGCAGATCGCCGCGTAGGTCCCTTTTTCGACCCGGGCGGCGAGCAGACGGTCCGGCGTCATCTTGGCTACCGGATCGTAGCCGAGAACCAGATATACCAGAGTCACGCCAAGGGCAAAAATGTCATCGTTGCCCTCTCCGTCACCGCGGCCTGCCGGATCGGCCATGGAGCGCTCGATGGACTCGAAAATGGGGGGCTGGTCGTACCCGGGGGGCGCGGTTACGCAGTCGCCGAGGACGACATGGTTGCGGTCGGCGTCAAGGAAGAAGATGTTGCCTGGCCGCACTGCCCGATGAGTTTCCCCCCGCTGAGCCAGTTCAGTCAATCCCGCCGCCAGCGGCCTGAGAATGATGCGCGGCAGTTCGTATTCGCTCAGGCGTGCGTCGTCCTTGGCCACGAAGTCCAGAAAGCGGCCGCCCATGGGGTACTCGTAGACCACGGCCAAGCACTGCTGGCCCAGGGCCGGCCAGTTGACCGGTCCCCAATCGATGAGGGGCAGGATGCCGGGGATGCGGCTGCCGGCAATGGTTTCCATGACGTCGGTGCGCGGCGGCAAGCCCGGAGTGCAGATAAGTGCGAACAGGTTATTGCCGTCTTCGCGGCGGTCAGTTACTGCATAAGCCTTGGCGGAAGGGGAGTCCAAGTCGGGCAGGGGAGTCTCGGGATCGATCTGGTAGCGGTCGTGCAGCAGTGGCGCGCCTTTCGGGGGCTTCGCCGCACTGGTTTCCTCTTTTGCCTTGGGCAAATCCGCCATTACCGGGGTTCCCGTATCGCCGGCAGTACCTAGAGCACGATTCGGCCAAACGGAACCCTTGGCCGGATCGTGCTCTAGCCGCCACCTATGGCAGAAGCCTAGGCGAGAACCCTTGCAAAACGGTTAATCAGGCTAGAGCCCTATCCGACCAAATGGAACCGATTTTCCCCACCGGAGGCCGGGTGCTTTTGCGCCGTGGCGTCGTTGCGTATCTTTGCCGATGCGCTGCATCGGCATGCGACCCGCGCTCGCCTCGGCGTAGCCTCCGGCGGAGCCCGGGCCTAACCACGGCGCAAAATCATCCCGGTCAAATGGTTCCATTTGGTCGGATAGTGCTCTAGTCGGCAAAGGGGTCGTGTACGAGGACGGTATCCTCGCGTTCGGGACTGGTGGAAAGCAGGGCGACGGGAGCCTCGATGAGCTCCTCGATGCGGCGGATGTACTTGACCGCCGTGGCTGGTAGTTCGGCCCACGAGCGGGCCCCCTGGGTGCTTTCCGACCACCCTTCCATGGATTGGTAGACGGGCTCGACCTTGGCCTGGCGGAGGGACGAGGCCGGCAGGTGGTCGTAATTTTCGCCGTCGATGCGGTAACCGGTGCACACTTTCAACTCGGCCATGCCGTCGAGGACGTCGAGCTTGGTCAGGGCGATGCCGTTGATGCCGTTGACCTTGACGGACTGGCGGACGAGGACGGCGTCGAACCAGCCGCAGCGGCGGGGCCGCCCGGTGACGGTGCCGAACTCGCGGCCGCGCTCGCCCAGGCCCCTGCCGACGTCGTCGGTGAGCTCGGTGGGAAACGGCCCGCTGCCGACACGGGTGGTGTAGGCCTTGGTGATGCCGAGGACGTAATCGATGGCACCCGGGCCCTGGCCCGAGCCGACGGCGGCGACGCCGGCGACGGTGTTGGACGAGGTGACGTAGGGATAGGTGCCGTGATCGACGTCGAGCATGGTTCCCTGGGCGCCCTCGAACAGGATGCGCTTGCCGGCGCGGCGCATCTCGTCCATGCGTATCCATACGGGGCCGGCATAGGGGAGGATTTCAGGGGCGATCTCGTTCAACTGGACGATCAGTTCGTCGCCCTCGACCTCGGGCATGCCGAGCCCGCGCAGCAGGGCGTTGTGGTGGAGCAACAGGGTGGTCATCTTGTCGGCGAGGACGGCAGGCTCGGCCAGGTCGCCGACGCGGATGGCGCGGCGGGCGACCTTGTCTTCGTAGGCCGGTCCGATGCCGCGGCCGGTGGTGCCGATCTTGCCCTTGCCCAGGGCCTCCTCGCGGGCCTTGTCCAGGTTGCGGTGCAGGGGCAGGATCAGGGGCGCGTTGTCGGCGATGCGCAGGTTCTCCGGACCGATGTCGACACCTTTCTCGCGTATCGCTGCCATTTCCTTGAGCAAGGCCCAGGGATCGAGGACGACGCCGTTGCCGATGATCGACAACTTATTCCGGCGCACGACACCCGAGGGCAGCATGCTCAGCTTGTAAGTGACGCCGTCGATGACCAGGGTGTGTCCGGCGTTGTGCCCGCCCTGAAAGCGAACCACCACGTCGGCCCGTTCCGACAGCCAGTCGACGATCTTTCCTTTGCCTTCGTCGCCCCATTGGGATCCGACAACAACCACGTTCGCCATGGTTTCTTAGCCTCCTAGGGGCTTGGGTTCGCCATCCAGCAGGATGTGGGTGCATTCCATGTGCACGGCCTCGGCCGCTGCATCGGTGTCCCCGTCCAGATCCGCCACCGTGATCCAGCCTTCCCGCCGCAGTTGCCGCGAGGCGCTGGCCGGGGTGCCGGCGGGAACGAATATGCGCCGCGTTGGCGTTGGTGCCGGCAATGCACGGAGTACCGTATCCATGAACAGAGTCAGGCCCGTCGCCGGCTGCTTCTCGTCCTTGTCCAGGTCTACGACGTAGCGTCCGCCACGTCCGAGATCGCCGCGCACGCCGCGGGCGAAGAAGGTGAAGGTGACACCGGTATGGTATTCGAAACCGCGGTTCTCGACTGCGTCGATGGTCAGTGTCAGATCCGGGGCGCCGCGTCGCACGCCCTTGACGACGGTGGTCAGGACGGCTCGTTCGCGGGCGGCCTCGGGCGATAGGTCGAGGCGGTCGAGGGCGGCAAGGGTCTCGTCGGCGGGGCCGACGGCGGCGAGCATGGCCGAAAGGGTCCGTTCGCCGGCGGCGCCCAGTTGGTCGGCGAGGCCAGCCACGGCGGCGGCGTCCTTGCGGTCGAGGGCGGCGCGGAGACGCGCGATGACGGCCTGGTCGAGGTCGAGTCCGGTGCATACAGCGGGGACCAGGGTGGGCAGGCCGATATCCACCGAGAGGCCACCGATACCGAGGGCCCCGAGGGCATCCACGGCCATCAGGATGACCTCGATGTCGGCGCCGGGAGCGGCGGCGCCGATGAGCTCGGCGCCGACCTGGGTGAACTGGCGCTCGGGGCGACGCTGTGACCCGCGGACCCGTAAAACCTGGCCGGCATAGCCGAGACGAAGCGGCCGCGGACGGCGGCGCAGGCGGGTGGTGGCGATGCGGGCGACTTGCAGGGTCATGTCGGCACGTACGCCCATCATGCGCTGGGATATGGGGTCCATGAGGCGGAAGGTGTGCGGGGCCATGGCCGCCGCGTCGCCGGCGAGGAGACTCTCCTCGAATTCGATCAAAGGGGGCTTGACCCGCTCGTATCCGTGCCCGGCGAAGGACGTGATCAGCCCATCGACGGCGCCAGCCTCGGTCGCGGCCTCGGGCGGCAGGACATCGCACATTCCGGCCGGCAACAGGGCTTTCTCCGCAATATCGTTCATGGTTGCCATCGGGGTTTCAGGGGCGTTCCTGGAAAATCGGCCGCCGAGGCGGATCGGAACCCGGACCGCCGCCGTCAAGTCCGGCAGCGGCACGCGTTCGTTTCCTACCCGGATTCCAGGCAAACGGCAAACGGAAAAGACCGGCGCCGGCCGGTGGCGAACGGTCCCGATGGCGGCAAACGGAGGCCCGGACCGTGAGCTTCCTGTTCAGGGAAGGTCGAAGGATTGGCGTTTTAGGGTCTGACCGATGCCGCCAACGATCACCGGGACCATGGTGCGGGTCAGGTTCAGGCTGTCGAACGCTCCCAGTTCAGCCACCGACCACCCCTGCCACAGGCGCTGGCCGTTGGTGCGGTTGTCGATGCTGGCGTCCAGGCGGTAGCGTCCCGGCGTCGTGATGGCGGTTCGTCCCCGGCCTTCGTTGAAGACGCCGCCGCGGTTGCTGTCATAGAGGTTCAGATGCACCTGTGGATCCTGGATGCCGCTTGCCGCCCGGCTCTGCTTCAGTTCGATGACCCGCCGTTGGCCGGAATCGGACCAGGCACCGATCACGTCGCGGGTCTCGAAGGTCAGGACCAGCACCGCATCGGGGGAAACGGTATAGCCCTGGGCGCGAAGGCGCCGCTCGAACTCGTGCTGCAGGATCAGGTTATCGTCGGTATCGTCCAGGGGCCTGACGGCGATGGATGCGCCACCGGGCATGGGAAGATACGAAACCGCATTCAGTACGCCCTGGCCGCGGCTTTGGGCGTTGGCCTGATTCGGCATATCTGCAAAAAGGAAAAATATGCTCACCCACGTGAGCAGGAAACCGAGACGCGTCATCGAAAAGGTCCTTCTGGCCGTTCCCAACTGAGCACCCGCCCTGCCGCCGGATCCCCCCTCTTGGCTTAGGGTACAGGAAAATGATGGGTACGCGAACACCAAGTGTCAATAAATGGCGATTGGTTGTGAAAAGAAAATTGCTGATCAGTCGAGGCGTACGCGTAGAGGGCCGGCACCGGCGGGCCAGTTGCCGATTTTCTTGGCCTTTGCGCCGTCGAAGATCAGAAATCCCCGGCGGCCGTAGTGGGGAAGGGGACGCATCAGGGCTTCCAGGGCCTCCACTTTGTCGGAGGCGATCACCACCAGGGGTAAGGCGTCGCCGTGGCGGGCGGCCCATACCCGAGCCGTCCCCCGCCCCTTCAGATCCGCGGGAACGGGAGGGAGACCGACGGCCTCGAGGAACCGGGCGACGGTGGCAGTGGCACCGATGACCAGCAGAGGTTGATCCCCCGGCGGCGTTCCGGCGCCGGCGAAGCGGGCCGGGGCATCCAGTATCCGTCGGGCCAGGTTTTCGGCGGCGGCGCGCCAGCGGCGGTCGTCGGCAAGGACGACGGTCACGGTGGCGGCGTGGAGGGTCACGTCGCGCAGGATCGGAGGCGCCTCGGTGGGGTCGAGGCGGCGGAAGAGGTCGAAATCCGGATCGACGGTCAGGGCTCGGGGGCGGCCTTTGGTCTCGATCGTGCGGCGCACGGAAGCGCCGTCGAGGGACACCGGGACGCGCCGGACGCCGGCCTCGGCCGATACCTCTACCGGTACGGTGAGGGCATAGGTCGGACCGTCCTGGGAGAGGGTGAAGGATACCCGGTGAGTTTCGCCGTTCCCGGCTTCCGTTGTTACCGCCTCCAGGACTAGCCGCGGTGCGCCGGTGCGGCGCAGCCATTGATCGAAGAACGTGCCGAGGCCCCGTCCCGCCGCTTTCTCGAAGGCTCGGCGCAGGTCGCGCCAGGCGGCGACGCGGAATTTCCATGTCCGCCAGAATTCGCGGATGCCGGCATCGAAGGCGGTCGTCCCCAGTTCGGTCCGCAGCATGTGAAAGAAGAAGGCGACCTTGTTGTATCCGACGACCTGGGCCGCGTCGTGGTGGCGGGAGACGAATGCCACCGCCGGGCGGTCGCGGTCGGCGGGCAGGGCGGCGTAATTGCGCAGCCAGGAGAGGCGCATGTCGAGAGCCTTCTGCGGTCCCCGGTCCCCGGCGTAGGCGTAGTCGGCCATGAAGGTGGTCAGGCCCTCGCTCCAGTTACCGGTGGCGTAATCGGCGTAGACTCCATTGCCCCACCAGTTGTGAAGGACCTCGTGGCCGAGAGAGGTGTGGCGGATGAAGGGCAGGCGAAGGACCCGGGTCCCCATGTAGGTGAGGCCCGGGTACCCGAGGCCCACGGGCAGCGGGCTGGAAACGATATGGAAGGCGGAGAACGGATAGGGGCCGATGCGGGCGGCGTAGCGGTCGATATAGGCGGCGGTGGACTCCAGATACGCCGACGCCTGGGAGGCGATCTCGCGATGGAAGTAGGTACGCAGGCGGATGTCTCCGTGCATGCGTTCTTCGACCACGAAGGGGCCGGTCATCAGGACGATGCCGTCGGTCGGCGCCTCGC
>JAJFIG010000503.1 GCA_021775195.1 Rhodospirillales bacterium
ATAGAGAACACCCAGGTTGTACTGGCCCCGCATGTCGCCGCGCTCGGCGGCGGCCTTGAATTTGGCATAGGCCTTGTCGTAGTCGCCCTTGCTGTAGGCGGTGATTCCCGGGTCCTCGGCGAGGGCCGCCACGGGGAGGGCGCTCACCGCCAGCAGCAGCAGAACCTGAACGATACGCTGAATGATCACCTGGCCCCTTCGCCCCGCAATCCCTATGCCCGCCAGCCGCGGAAGCGGCCGATAGCCGGTAGCATACATGATTTGACAGGGTGTCCATAGCCGACCGACGGTCGCCAAACTATGCTAAAACCTCTCCATTCCCGTCCGGCGCCGGTTGCCGGCGGACCCGCGACACCCGAGAGGAAAGGCCATGGACGCGTATTCACCGCAGGATCCGGACTTCGTCCAGCGCATCAACGACAGTTTCGCCAGCCAGCACTTCATGACCCACATCGGTGCCCGCCTGGGCGCCGTCGAGCCCGGGCGTTGCGAAATCCGCCTTCCCTACCGTTCCGAGATCACCCAGCAGGACAATTTCATCCACGGCGGCGCCGTCGGCACCATCGCCGACGTCGCCGCCGGCTACTCGGCACTCTCCCTGATGCCCGTGGGCGCCCGGGTTCTGACCGTCGAATACAAGCTCAACCTGATGAAGCCGGCATTGGGGAAGGAATTGGTGGCCCGGGGCCGGGTTCTGCGCCCGGGGCGCACCCTCACCGTCTGCCTGTCCGAGGTCTTCGACATCGATGGCAACCGCGAGACCCTCTGCGCCACCCTCCTCGCCACCATGTACTGCCTCACCGAGGAACCCGGCGCCGACCCCGCCGGGGGGTAGGCGAGGTCCTGCGACCAGTTTTTTCTATGCGAAAAACGTGATCGCGGCCGAGACGATCGCTTCCGGCGCGTCTTCCTGCATGAGATGGCCCGCCCCGGTAATTTCACGCAACTCACAGCCCGGGATCATAGCGGCGAGCTGCCGACCTCGCTCAAGCGGAATCCATTCGTCCTCGGTGCCCCACAACAGCAATACGGGGGATCGTATCTCGCCATAGCGTCCCTCGACCTCGTCGGTAAACCGAAGATCCATCTGGGCGATCTGGCGGTAGAAGGCGGGTTGGCCCACGTCACCCATCCATGGCGTGATGTAGGGCTCCAATTCCGCGTCCGTCATCTCCCGACTGACGGCGCCTCGGATGTAGGCACCGAGAATGGCGCGTTGGAGATATCCCGGAACGCCTGCAAATGCCTCTTCGTGATGACGGACGTGGTGCACGAAGGGTGAGCCCCATGGCCGAACGGCAACGGCATCGAACAAGAGGAGCCTGCTATAATCGCATCCGTTCAAAAGGTGCGCACGCAAGACGGTTGCGGCGCCGAAGTCATGGGCGATGACGTTCGGCCTCGCCAGGTTCCAATGGTCGATGAGTGCGGCGAAAACTTCGTTCTGCACGCCGAGCGAAACATCCTGTCCCTCCCGTTTCTCGGACTGCCCGTATCCGAGCAGGTCATACAGGTGGACCTTGTGATTGCGGGCCAGTTCGCGGGCAATCGTCCGCCATACGTATGACGAGAATGGCGTTCCGTGGACGAGGACAAGGGGAGCCCCCTCGCCCAAGATGTCATAGGCGACCGACTGCCCTTGGTATTCAAACCGTTGTTTCAACGACCAGCGCATATCGATCATGGGTCGCTCCACGACTTTGGGCATCGACGGTAGTTGCGGTGGCTCAAGGGTTCAATAGCGATGGATTCTAGCCCCTCAGACGTCGTTATCCCGCACCGGGCCACGGTTTTGCTTGAGCCGGGCGCGGCGGCGCTTTGCCTCGGCCTGGCGCGTCTTCGACGCCAGGGAGGGCTTCGTCGCCCGCCGCGGGCGCGGCGCCTGGGCGGCCCGGCGCACCAGCGCCACCAGCCGTTCCCGGGCGTCCTCGCGGTTACGCTCCCGGGTGCGGAAGCGTCGCGCCTCGATGACCAGGACGCCGTCCCGGGTCAGGCGCCGGCCGGCGAGGCGCATCAGGCGCTGGCGCACGTCGTCCGGCAGGTCGGCGCCGACCACGTCGTAGCGCAGCTGCACGGCGGTCGACACCTTGTTGACGTTCTGGCCACCGGGGCCGGTGGCGCGGATAAAATGCTCCTGGATGTCCCGTTCATGGACGGCGATGTCGGGGGTGACGCGGATCATGCGACCCTTTTACCAGCTTTCGCGGCGATTGGCGTCAGTCGTACTGGCGCAGGTCCTCGATGACCTTGCCGTCGTTGGCCAGGCTCCCGGCCTCGACCACCGCCACCCGGCCCTTGAGCTTACAGACGGCATGGATGCTTTCGGCAACGGCGTCCGCAAACCCGTCGCCGGACCCGTCGGCCTCGCAGTTCAGGGTCATGACGTCGACGCCGTCCTCCTGATCGACCACCAGGCGGGCCTTGATGATCTCTGTGTGGCGCTTGATCACCTCGGCGACCTGGGCCGGATGGACGAACATGCCCTTGACCTTGGTCGTCTGGTCGGCCCGCCCCATCCAGCCCTTGAGCCGCATGTTGGTCCGCCCACAGGGACTTGCGCCGGTCATGACCGCCGACAGGTCGCCGGTACCAAAGCGGATCAGTGGATATTCAGGCGCAAACAAAGTTGCCACGACTTCGCCGACCTCACC
>JAJFIG010000504.1 GCA_021775195.1 Rhodospirillales bacterium
CCGAGGCGCAGTGGAAACGGATGGGCGACAGCGGTTTGCTGCTGCGGACCGGGCTCCAGTACCATTGGGAAAACCAGGGGTACCGTGACTTCGAGGATTTCCTTGGGACACTGACCTCGCGCAAGCGCAAGGCCATCCGCAAGGAACGGCGGGCCGTGGAGGAACACGGCATTACCCTGGTGACCCTCACCGGTAGCGACATCCGGGAGCACCATTGGGACGCCTTTTTCCGCTTCTACCGCGACACCTCGGACCGGAAATGGGGGGCCACTTACCTGACCCGGCCGTTCTTTTCGCTGATCGGCGAACGCATGCCCGACAATGTTGTTCTCATCCTGGCCGAGTCCGCCGGTGGTTCGGTGGCCGGTGCGTTGAACCTGATGGGCGGCGATACCCTTTACGGGCGCTATTGGGGTTGCTCAGAGAATTATCGTTTTCTCCATTTCGAAACCTGCTACTACCAGGCCATCGATTTCGCCATCAGCCGGGGATTGAAGCGGGTCGAGGCCGGTGCCCAGGGTCCCCACAAGGTCCAGCGCGGGTACCTGCCCCATCGAACCCACAGCGCCCACTGGATCGGCGATCCCCATTTTCGCCAGGCCGTCGCAAACTATTTGAAAGACGAACGCGCCGATACTGATTCGGAAATCCGCGCCTGGGCCCGGCATTCACCATTTCGAAAGGTAAACGACTGACTCTGTTCGTTCGTCACACCAGTCACACGACACATACGGTCGAGCCAAGCGGATGAACTCCTACTGGACCATATTGGCCGCCGGCCTGATGGTCGGCTTCTCATTTCAGGCGACGGCGATGCCCCGCGATATCGCCGTTGCGGAGCCCCCACCAAATCCACTGCTACACGACGTCAAGGCGCTCAAATGCGTACGCCTGCAACGGGATGGAGGAAGCGAGATCCTGGCAAACGCCTGTGGCTCCTGCCGCCTGGTCCGATTGCAGCGCAAGCGCCCGGGAAGCGGCTTTCCCAGCATCCGGACCCTGACCGTGCCGGAACGTTCCAGGGTCCCGCTTTCCTTTCGTGGCCCGGGGCGAACCCGGATCATGTCGGACGAACCCTGCAAGGGACAAGACGCCGAGAGCCTGGATCAAGGTTCATCATCTGAAAAGCGCTGTGTCCAGCCGAGGAAGACAGCGGATGGCGGGTATCGCCTGTTCAACACCTGCGCCGCCTGCCGAACCGTTGTTGTCGAGCGCATCGACAGGGCCGGCAGGCGCAAGCGCCAGATCCTGACCATCGGTGGAAAATCGGCGGTGCCCCTTCACGCCGACGGCGCCGCCCAGGGACGCATCGTCTCGGAAAAATCCTGTCAGTGAGCCCAGGCCTCGAGAGCCGCCTCGACATCGACCTCGCGCACGGGAGGCCGGGCCGCCGGGGGCTCACCGTCGACGATGGCCGGGAACAGAACCTGGGTGCCGCCCCCTGCCCCGTCCTCTTGCCGGACCAGCCCCCGGGCCGCCACCTGCGGGTGGGAAGGCACCTCGGCATAGGCCATCACCGCGTGGTAACAGCAGTCGACGGACGATAGTAATTCGTCCCATTCGGTCCGGGTCCGGGCTTTGAAAAGAGCCGCCACCTCGGCAATCAATTCCGCCTGCGGCAGGGCATCCCGTTGTCGTGCAATCCAGTCGTGCCGCCCCACCGCGACACAGAAATTGGCCCAGAACTTCTCCTCGATGGCGCCCAGGGTCACGAACCGTCCATCGGCGGTCCCGTAAACCTGGTAGTAGGCGGCCCCGCCGTTGAGGACATTTTCACCGCGCACCGGCACCGTCCCATCCCCCAGGGCCGCGCCCAGGCCCCAGCCCTGCCAACCCAGGATCGTCTCCGCCAGGCTCACGTCGATGAAGGCGCCCTTCCCCGTTCGATGGCGCGCGACAAGGGCACCGAGCATCGCCATCACCGCCTGCATGGCGCTGGCATGATCGGCGATCGGGGGCCAGGTCATGACCGGTGCTTCCTGGGTGCCGGAAACGCTCAGGGCACCGGTCATCGCCACGTAGTTCAGATCGTGACCCGCCGTCAGGCGGTAGGGACCCGTCTGGCCGAAACCGGACAAGGCGCAGTGGACCAGGCGCGGGTTAAGGGTCATGAGGCGTTCGTGGCCAAACCCGAGACGATCGAGAACCCCGGGCCGATAGGACTCCAGCAACCCGTCCGCCATCCCGATCAGGGTCTCGAGCGCTGCTTTTCCCTCGGCCGTCTTCAGGTCGAGAACGACAACCGATTTGCCGGCGTTCACGATCTCATAAAACGGCGATGGTTCGGTCCGGCCGCTCATGGGATTGAAGTGCCGCATGGGATCGCCGGCCGGCGGTTCGACTTTCAGCACGTCGGCGCCCATATCGGCGAGCATCTGGGTCGCCGCGGGCCCCGGCAGGAACTGGCTCAGATCGAGAATACGGTGCCCGCAAAGGAAATCCGTCAACATGGCACTCTCCGATTACCAGTACGACGCACGGCCCCGTCGCCATGGGCGTGACACCCCGGAAATTCCGGCCCTTTCGCAGATTGTGATAGAGGATCCAGCCTTATACCACCCTGCACAAATAGGCAGCGTGATATTACTTGACCGGCGCTGGAACCTTGCCTTTACGCCGCTTGGGCGGGGACTTTGAGGCCGCCGCGTCGGAGTAGGTAAACGTCAGCGCGTTGTCCTTTATCGCGACCAGGACCACACCGCCCTTCGCCAGCTTGCCGAAAAGAAGTTCTTCCGCCAGTGGCTTCTTGATGTGCTCTTGGATAACCCGAGCCAACGGGCGTGCCCCGAAAATCTTGTCGTAGCCTTTTTTGGCCAGCCACTCACGGGCTTCGTCCGTGAGTTCGATGATGACGTCGCGATCGCCCAACTGCGTCTCCAATTCGATCACGAACTTGTCGACGACGCGGGACACCACTTCGGGCGTCAGGCTGCTGAACTGTATGATCGCGTCCAGCCGATTCCGGAACTCCGGCGTAAACATGCGATCGATGGCTTCCTTGTCGTCACCGATCCGCTCGTCGCGCTCGAACCCGATGGCGGGTTTGGCCAGGTCCGCGGCGCCGGCGTTGGTTGTCATGATGAGAGCCACGTTGCGAAAATCGACGCTCTTGCCGTTGTGATCCGTCAGCTTTCCGTGATCCATCACCTGCAACAGGATATTGAACAGGTCGAGGTGGGCCTTTTCGATCTCGTCCAGCAGCAGCACGGCATGAGGCTGCTGATCAATGGCGTCGGTCAACAGGCCGCCCTGGTCGAAACCGACGTAGCCTGGCGGGGCACCGATGAGGCGTGAAACGCTATGACGTTCCATGTATTCCGACATGTCGAACCGCACCAGTTCAACACCAAGGGTCAACGCCAGCTGGCGAGCCACTTCGGTCTTGCCGACACCGGTGGGGCCGGAAAACAGGTAACTGCCGATCGGCTTTTCGGGCTCGCGCAGGCCGGCCCGCGACAACTTGATGGCGCTGGCCAGGGCGTCGATTGCCTTGTCCTGGCCGAAGACCATGGTTCTGAGGTCCCGCTCCAGGTTCTTGAGCGTCTTGCGGTCGTCAGAGGAAACAGTTTTCGGCGGGATCCGGGCGATCTTGGCAACCACCTTTTCGATGTCCTTGACGGTCACCGTCTTGCGCCGCTTCTTGAGCGGCAACAGCATCCGCGAAGCGCCAACTTCGTCGATCACGTCGATGGCCTTGTCCGGCAACTTGCGGTCATTGATGTAGCGGGCAGAAAGCTCCACCGCGGCACGCAGAGCCTCGGACGTGTACCGCACGCTGTGGTGTTCTTCGAAATAGGTTTTGATCCCGCGCAGAATCTTGACCGTATCCTCGACCGAAGGTTCGTAGATATCGATCTTCTGGAATCGCCGCACGAGCGCCCGGTCCTTCTCAAAGTAGTTGCGGTATTCCTTGTAGGTCGTGGATCCCATGCAACGGAGATTTCCTCCGGCCAGCGAAGGCTTGAGGATGTTGGAGGCATCCATGGAACCGCCGCTGGTGGCGCCGGCGCCGATGACCGTATGTATTTCGTCGATGAAAAGGATCGCGCCCGGTTCGTTTTCCAGCTCGGTGATGACCCCCTTCAGGCGTTCCTCGAAGTCACCCCGGTAACGGGTACCGGCCAGCAGCGCCCCCATGTCCAATGCATAGATGTTGGCGCTGAGAAGCACCTCGGGGACCTCGCCATGGACGATGCGCCGCGCTAGGCCCTCGGCAATGGCCGTCTTGCCCACTCCGGGGTCCCCGACATAGAGGGGATTGTTCTTGTTGCGGCGGCAGAGGATTTGGATGGTACGCTCGATTTCCGCCTCGCGGCCGATAAGGGGGTCGATACGATTTTCCGCCGCCTTGCGGTTGAGGTCGACGCAATAGGCATCGATGGCCTCGTGGCCCTTACGCACCACCTTTTCAGCCTCGGTGTCTTCGTCGGCACCGTCAACGGTGCGCGGACGCGACTCGCTCGGTACCTTGGCGATCCCATGGGAGATGTAGTTCACCGCATCCAGGCGCGACATGTCGTGCACCTGCAGGAAGTAGACGGCATGGGACTCGCGTTCTGAAAAAAGCGCCACCAGGGCATTGGCGCCCGTCACCTGCTCGCGCCCCGATGACTGAACGTGAATGACGGCGCGCTGGATGACCCGCTGGAACCCGGCGGTCGGCTTGGGATCGGTCACCTGCGACGTACCCAGGCCGGTCAACTCGTTTTCGATGAATTCGGAGAGGTTCTGCTGGAGTTCCTCAATATCCACCCCGCAGGCCCGGAACACCGCCACC
>JAJFIG010000505.1 GCA_021775195.1 Rhodospirillales bacterium
GTGGCGACCGCGGCCTCGTAGACGACCGGCCCTTCCAATTCGGAGAAATGGAAGAGGCGGAAGCACCTGTTGCCGTTGTAGTCCAACACCCGCAGATCGTCGCTCTCGTGAAGGTCGCGGACGACGACCTTGAAATGGCCGCCGTAGCGGCGTTCGGCCAGCGGCAACGGGATGCCATAAGCGACAAATTTGTCTATGCCCTTGGCGGCGAGTTTGGTCAGCAAGGCCGGGTCAGTAGCCGATTCATGAGACGTGAGGATCGCCACGGGGCCGCTACCGGTCAAAAGCATCAGAGCTTTCATGATGCGGTTCCTCCATTTTTGGACAATTAGGAGCAGGCCGGGCCGGGTCCCACGGCGCCGCCGCGGGGCCGCGGCAATCCGATACTCCTATGTTTAGATATGGCGTTCGGGGCGGCGTTTGGTAGGCCGAGCTAACCGCGGCCGCGATAGGGCTCGACGGCCTGGCCGGGAATCCACAGGCCGTCGGGGGGCGGGGCGCTCTGGTAGAAGACGTCGATGGGGATACCGCCGCGGGGATACCAGTAGCCGCCGAGGCGCAGCCAGCGGGGCGCCAGGGCGTCCTCGAGGCGGCGGGCGATGGTGATGGTGCAGTCCTCGTGGAAGGCGGCATGGTTGCGGAAGGCAGCCATGTAGAGCTTCAGGGACTTGCTTTCCAGGATCACCTCGGCGGGCACGTAGTCGATGACCAGATGGGCGAAATCGGGCTGGCCGGTGACCGGGCACAGCGACGTGAACTCAGGGCAGGTGAAGCGGATCAGGTAGTCGGTGCCGGCATGGGGATTGGGAACGGTCTCCAGGACGGCGTCGTCGGGGGACGCCGGAATGGCGCCGCCGCCGCCGAGCTGGGTCAGGTTTTCGTAGCCGGGCTTTACCATCATCGGGTCCAGTGGTCGGCGCCGCCTGCGGGCGCGGTCATTTGCCGGCGTCGCGGCGATCGTGGACGTCGCAGTTGGGCAGCTTGTGCCCGCAGGCCTTCTTGCCGGTGTTGTAGAGCGTCCGCCCGATGTCGTCCGCCGTGCAGGCGCCGAGGAACACGGCCAGCATCATGGCGGCGGCGATTGCAGTCCCGATTTTAATACGATTCATCATCCCGGTAGTCCCGTTTCGTCAATTGATCTCGATATCGCCGTCGGCCTGGCGGGTGGCGAAACCGTCGGCGAAGGCGGCGAAGGTGCCCTCGGCGATGGCGCCGCGCATGTCCCGCATCAGGTCCTGATAATAGTGCAGGTTATGCCAGGTCAAGAGGATGGAGGCCAGGATCTCGCCGGTGCGCACCAGGTGGTGCAGGTAGGCGCGCCCGTAACCGGTGCAGGCGGGGCAGGCGCATTCGGCGTCGAGCGGCCTGGGGTCGCCGGCATGGCGGGCGTTGCGCAGGTTGATGGCGCCGCCCCGGGTGAAGGCCTGGCTGGTGCGCCCGGAGCGGGTCGGCAGGACGCAGTCGAACATGTCGATGCCGCGGGCGACGGCGCCGAGAAGGTCATCGGGCTTGCCGACACCCATGAGGTAGCGGGGGCGCGGGCCGGGGAGCAGGGGCACGGTGCGGTCGAGAACCCGGAACATGGCCTCCTGGCCCTCACCGACGGCAAGACCGCCGACGGCATAGCCGTCGAAGCCGAGGCCGGTGAGGGCGGCGGCGGACTCGGTGCGGAGATCCGTGTGAACGCCGCCCTGGACGATGCCAAAGAGGCCGTGGCCGGGGCGTTCCCGGTAGGCGCTTTTCGAGCGCTCGGCCCAGCGCATGGAGAGGTGCATGGAGCGGGCGACCTCGTCCTTGTCGGCGGGGAAGGGGGTGCACTCGTCGAAGGCCATGGTGATGTCGGCGCCGAGGAGGTGCTGGATCTCCATGGAGCGCTCGGGGGTAAGCTCGTGGCGGCTGCCGTCGACGTGGGACTGGAAGACCACGCCGCTTTCCGTGATCTTGCGCAACTGGGCCAGGGACATGACCTGGAAACCGCCGGAATCGGTGAGGATCGGCCCGGGCCAGTTCATGAACGTGTGCAGGCCGCCGAGCTTGGCGACGCGCTCGGCCCCCGGGCGCAGCATCAGGTGATAGGTGTTGGCGAGGATCACCTGGGCGCCGGTGGTGGCGACGGCGTCCGGCGTCATCGCCTTGACCGTGGCGGCGGTGCCGACGGGCATGAAGGCGGGGGTGTCGATGGCGCCCCGGGATGTCTGCAGGCGGCCAAGGCGGGCGGCGCCGTCCTCGGCCACGACCTGGAACTCGAGGGCGCTCACGGCGCGCCGTCCCGGCGGTGGATGAGGCAGCCGTCGCCGTAGGAATAGAAGCGGTAGCCGTTCTTCATGGCATGGCGGTAGGCGGCTTTCATGGTCCCGGTGCCGGCAAAGGCGGAGACCAGCATGAAGAGCGTCGAGCGGGGCAGGTGGAAGTTGGTGAGCATCAGGTCGGCGACGCGGAACTCATAACCCGGGGTAATGAAAAGATCGGTATCGCCGGCGAAGGGCCTGAGGCGGCCGCCCGTGTCGGCGGCGGTCTCGAGCAGGCGGAGCGACGTGCTGCCCACGGCGACGACGCGGCCGCCGGCGTCCCGCGCCGCGTTGATGGCGCGGGCGGCGTCGGCGGTGACCTCGCCCCACTCGGCGTGCATGGGATGGTCGTCGGTGTCGGCGGCGGTGACCGGCAGGAAGGTGCCGGCGCCGACGTGCAGGGTCAGATGAACCCGGGTGACGCCGCGGGCGGCGATGGCGGCGAGCAGGTCGTCGGTGAAATGTAGGCCCGCCGTGGGTGCGGCGACGGCGCCGTCGCGCTCGGCGAAGGCGGTCTGGTAGTCGGCGCGGTCGCGGGCGTCGGAGAGGTCGGGGCGCTTGATGTAGGGGGGGAGCGGCACGTGGCCGTGGCGATCGAGGGCGGTCCGCAGATCGCAGCCGTTGGCGTGAAGATCGAGGGTGACCTCGCCGCCCTTGCCTTTGGCGGCGACCTCGGCGGAGAAACCGTCGGCGAAATCGATGCGGTCGCCGGGGCGGAGCTTGCGCGCCGGTCGGGCGAAGGCGCGCCAGCGGTCGCCGCCGTCATGCTGGTGCAGGGTGACCTCGACCCGGGCCTGGCCGCGGCGCCCGGCGAGGCGGGCCGGGATCACCCGGGTGTCGTTGACCACGAGGACGTCGCCGGGACGGAGCAGGCCCGGGAGGTCGGCGATGACGCGGTCGTGGAGGCCGTCGCCGATCTCAAGCAGGCGGGCCGAATCCCGGGGCACCGCCGGGCGCTGGGCGATGAATTCGGCGGGCAGGTCGAAATCGAAGGCATCCACCTTCATGGACGGGTCCCCGGAAATGGCGAAGGGCGGCAACCTACAACGCGGGTAAAGCGCGGCAAAGGACAAACGGCGCGGGCCTCAGAGCCGGCCCCCGGCGTAGCCCCGGGCGCCGCACCATGAGTTCACGTTTATAAGTTAAAAATGATTGATAAACAATAAAAAATTCTTGTTAAAGATGTTGACAGCGGCCGGAGTCGGCACTAGGTATGGACCGGAACGGAGGCTTTGCGTGCGGCGGACGAAGCGCCGCCTCGCGGCCTTGCCACACGGCTCGGAAACCGTCGGGAGCACGCCCCATGGACAAGCTGAAGAAAGCCAGCACCCGGTTGCAGATCGTCGTCATTACCCTGGTGGTGCTGACGCCGTGCGCTATGGCTCTGGGCTTGGTGACAGGTTCTTGGGCCGATCTGCTGAACATACCGCCGGGGATCGCGCTCGATGCCTCGCGGATTTCAGGTGTGGGTTTGGTGGCGGTGATCGCCGTCGCATCGATCAAACCTGCGGCCTACATGGTGGCGTTCTGGTTCCTCTATCGGCTCCTCGGCCTTTACCGCGAGGGCGCCGTCTTCACCGCCGCCAATGTCGCCGCCATCCGCAGGATCGGCTGGGCGCTGGTGGGAATCGATGCCGCCGCCATGGTTCAGATCCTGGTGACGGGACCCGTGCTGACCGTCTTCGGGATCACCGACGGCCATGTCTCGGTGACGCTCAAGGTGGCTTTCCTGACCGTTGGCCTGTTCATCGTCCTCGTCGCCCACGTGATGGACCTGGGCCGGGAACTGAAGGAACAGGACAGCCTGGTAATCTGAAACGGACGCCATGCCCATTATCGTCAATGTCGACGTCGTCCTGGCCCAGCGCAAGATGAAGCTCAAGGACCTTGCCGAGGCGATCGGCATCACGGTCCAGAACCTCTCGATCCTGAAGACCGGGAAGGCGCGGGCGATCCGGTTCTCGACCCTGGAGGCGATTTGCCGCCATCTGGACTGCCAGCCCGCGGACATCCTGGAATACCGCCCGGACGATACCGCCGCGTCTTGACGGGCTGGCACGCCAGCCGCCAAGCTGGCGGACATCGGTCAGCGGGCCAAGGGGGAGGGACGCCATGCAGGTCACTATCGTTCATGTCCACGTCAAGGCAGAGTGCATCGACGACTTCATCGCCGCGACGCGGCTCAACCACGAGGGCTCGGTGGCGGAGGCGGGGAACCGGCGCTTCGACGTCATTCAGGATGCCGGGGACCCGGCCCGGTTCGTCCTCTACGAGGCCTACGCCGGCGCCGCCGACGTCGCCGCCCACAAGGAAACGCCCCATTACCTGGCGTGGCGGGATGCCGTCGCCGAAATGATGGCGGAACCGCGCCGGGGGGTCCCTTACGTGGGGCTGTTTCCGAAAGGTTAGGCGGTGCCTGTGATTGAACCATTTTCCATCGCCCGGCTGCCGCGCATTGTTTTCGGCGACGGGTCGCGGCGGGCCGTTGCCGCCGAGGCCGGGGCTTTGGGCCGGCGCGCCCTGGTGGTTACCGGGGCGGGTTCGCTGCGGGCGACGCCCCACTGGCGCGAGCTCGCGGACGGGCTGGCGGCGGAGGGGGTGAGTTTCGAGGTTTTCAGCGTTGCCGGCGAGCCGTCTCCGGAGATGGTGGACGGGGCGGTGGCGGAGTTCCGGGACAGCGGCGTCGAGGCGGTCGTCGGCATCGGCGGCGGCAGCGCCCTGGACGCGGCCAAGGCCATCGCCGGGCTGCTGCCCCACGGCAATTCGGTGCTGGACCACCTGGAAGGGGTCGGCGCCGGCATTCCCTACCGGGGGCCCGCCGTGCCGTTCATCGCCGTGCCGACGACGGCGGGGACGGGCAGCGAGGCGACCAAGAACGCGGTCCTCAGCCGCCACGGCGACGAGGGCTTCAAGAAGTCCTTCCGCGACGAGGCGCTGGTGGCGCGGGTGGCCATCGTCGATCCCGAGCTGCTGGCGTCGTGCCCGCCCGACCTGATCGCCGCCAACGGCATGGACGCCTTCACCCAGCTCCTCGAATCCCTGGTCTCGGCCAACGCCAACCCGATGACCGACGCCCTGGCGTGGTCGGGGCTGGCGGCCTTCCGGGACGGGTTCTTCTCCGCCTGGGAAGGAGACGGCGCGGCGGCCGCGGCCGGGCGGGCGGGGATCGCCTATGCCTCGCTGACATCGGGGATCACCCTGGCGCAGGTAGGACTGGGCTCGGTGCACGGGCTGGCGTCGCCGCTGGGCGCCTTCTTCCCGATCCCCCACGGGGTGGTCTGCGGGACCCTGGTGGCCGAGGCCACCGAGGTCAACATCCGGGCGCTGAAGGAGCGCGACCCGGAGAGCCCGGCCCTCGATAGGTATTCCCGGGCCGGGGCGCTGATCGCGGAAACGGCGGCGGCGGACCATGAGGCCGGCCTGGATGTCCTGGTTACGACGCTCAGGCAGTGGACCGAACGCCTGGCGTTGCCGGGACTCGGCACCTACGGGATGACGGCAGCGGATATTCCCCGGGTGGTCGCCAACTGCCGGGGCGGCAGCATGAAGACCAATCCCATCGTGCTCAACGATGACGAGGTCGCCGAGGTCCTGACCCGGCGCCTGTGACCTAGGGTGACGCCGCTGTTTCCGTTTCGTCATCACCGCCCTTGCCCAGGGGGCGGAAGACGAAGCGCTGGTAGAGGTAGCCGACGGCGATCAGGCTGAGCCCCAGTCCGAGGAAGGAGCCGACCCGGTAGAGGCCGGTGAGTGCCGCCATGTCCCATAGGAAGACCTTGCCGATGACCAGGAAGATCAGGCCCAGGGAGGCGTGACGGAGCGCCGTCACGCGGCGGTTGATGCCGAGGGCGAGAAGGGCGCCGGCGTAGAGCAGCCAGGCCAGGGAATAGGCGTAGCCCTCGGCGTTGGTGATGGGGCCGAAGGCCAGGATGTTGCCGTGGAAGAGGTGGCGGACCTCCAGTGTGAGATCGACGAAGACCAGGCCGAGGACGAAAATCCCCGCCCAAGAAGCCACCTGCCCGTGTCCTTGGCGCCCGGCTTCCCAGTGGATGAGCAGGGCGAAGGCGGCGGGGGCCAGGTAGGCCAGTGAGAGTTTGTCGGCGAGGAGCCAGGAACCGACGTCGACCCTGGAGAACAGCGGGTTCGAAATGCCGACCTGGAGCACGACCACCTGGGCGGCGGCGAGGCCGATGAGGATGGTGGCGCCCCAGATCGCGACGGGGCGCGGCGAGATGCGATGGCGGCGGTAGAGGCCGAAGCCGGTGGCGAGCCAGGCGATGGCCTGCAGGCTCTGCTCGAGGAGGGCGTAGCGCCAGAACCCGGCCCCGTGCTCGCCGAAGAAATGACGGATCTCGAGGCTGATCAGGGCGACGGCGATGGCGATGGTGCCGGATTCCAGGATCATGACCAGATGGTCGTCGGCGGTCTTTCGGAACCAGCGCGCCGCCAGGAAGAAGGCCAGGGCCGGCAGGCCGTAGCCGTAGAGAATCCAGAAAGCGCTGCCCGGGGCCCCAAAGGGCAGGCCCGGCATGTGGTGGAAGAGGACGAGGCGGACGGCGACGGCGGCGGCGATGGCGAGGGCCACCGGGCGCAGGCCGGGGATACGGACCCGGGTCTGGACCCAGCCGGCGGCGGGCAACTGCAGGGCCAGGGCCAGGGTGAGCCAGGTCTTCTCCAGGGTGATGGCCGCCGCCAGGGTGAGGGCGGCGATGACGGCGAGGGCGTAGCAGCCGAGTGCCGGCTCCATCCCCGGGCGCTCGCGGTGGCGGGCGACGCGGCTTGATGCGGCGGTGGCGGCGACGGCGAGGCCGAGGCCGATGACGCTCCAGGCGAGGTCGATGCCGAGCGCCCGCAGGCGCCAGTGACAGACGGCGAGCACGGTCAGGGGAACGGCGGTGGAGACGGTCGCCCAGAGGACCGGGGTGCGCGCCCGCCACAGCCCGGCGAAGCCGGCGAGGCCGAAGCCGGCGGCGATCAGGGCGGCGGTGGCGGCGAAGACCGAAAGCTCCGGCGGCACGATGGGACCCGGCGGGATGTAGCCGCCGTCGGCGAGGCTCAGGGGCCTGAGGGACACCTGCATGATTTGCGCAACGTGCCAGGTGGCGAGCAGGAGAACCGCGGTGACGGCGCTTACTGCCAGCAACCCCTCGAGGCCGCGAAGACGGAAGGCGGCGACGGCGAGGGTGGCGGCGATCAGGGCGAAGGCGACAAGCGAGACGCCGCCGTAGGCGTCCATGCGCACAAGGACGAAGGAGAGGACGGCGACGGCGGTGCCGGTTGCCAGCGCCAATGCCTGGGGAGGCGACAGGGCGGTGACGTCGAGAGGACCGGGGGTGCCGTCGCCGTCCCCGACCAGGGCCTCCCACCGGGGGGCGGCGAAGAGGGCCAGGGTGGCGATCAGGTGGAGGGCGACGGGGAGGGCATCTCCCGGCGACCACTGGGTCCCCATCCAGACCAGGTCCCAGAGGACCGAGCCGAGCAGGGACAGCCCCGCCAGCCACCACCAATTGCGGTAGCGGACGACGGCAAGGGCGCTGACGGCGACGAAGGTGACGTAGGTGAACAGGCCCGCCGCCGAAGGGGCGGGGGTCTCGACCAGCAGCGGCACGGCGAAGGCGCCGAGGATTCCCATGGCGGCGATGAACGGACCCTGCAGCAGGGAGAGGGCAAGCGCGACAAGGGCGATGACGGCGAGGGCGGTGAAGACAATCAACGGTGGCAGCAGGCCGTAGAGGGCGTAGCCGGCGTAAACGCTGGCGAAGGCGATGGCGAGGCCGGCGGCGGTCAGGGCCGGGGGCACGGTGGTGGGCCGGATGGATCCGATCTCGCGCTCCAGGGGCTGGCGGCGCAGCCATTCGCCGCCGGCGATGAGGCCGGCGCCGAGCAGGCAGCCCAGGAAGACCCGGACAGGCGGCGAGAGGAGATTGTTCTCGATGCCGTATTTGATCAGGAAGACGCCGCCCAGGGCGATGGTGAGGCTGCCGAGCCAGACCAGCCAGCGGGACGCCACGACCTCCTCGAAGGTTTGCCGTTTCGCCGCTGGTTGGGACGGTTGCGCCGTGGGCGGCTCGGCGATGCGCCAGGAGGCGGGTTCCTCGGCGGGCGCCTTGGATGGCGGTTGATCCGGCTCGGGGCGGGGCGGCGGCGGTGCCGCTTCCCTGACAGGGGCATCGGGTGCGGCGGCCGGTTCCGGGGAGGGGGTCCGGCCGCCGGCCTCGAGAACACGGACCCGGTCATGAAGCCGGGCGAGTTCGTTATCGAACCGGGTCGTGCGGCGCAACGCCGCGAGGGCGGTAAGCGGCGATACGATGACCGCGATGAAGGTGATGACGGCGAGAAATGTGACGAAATCGTACATTGCACCCGCTCCTCTTGCTCTTTCGCGGCCGGCCGGAATGCGGTGGCCAGGCCAATTAAATGAACGTTGTTCAGAATATAGCTTGATTTTGAATTCCGTTCAATATATATTTTGAACATCGTTTAATTTTATCCGTCACGAGGATCCAAAAAATGGCGCGGCGATCGGACCACACCCGGGAAGAACTCTACGATCTGGCCATGGAAGCGGCCCGGGCCACGGTCGAGGCCGACGGCTACCGGGCCCTGACGGCGCGCAACGTCGCCGAGGCCATCGGCTATTCGCCGGGGACCCTCTATAACCTGTTCGAGAACCTGGACGACATGATCGTCCATCTCAACGGGCGGACCCTGGAGGCGCTGCACGAGCGGCTGTCGGCGGCGGCCCGCACCGGCGACCCGGCGGCCGACCTGATGGCCCTGCTCGACGGCTATCTCGGCTACCTTGGCGACCATCCCAACCTGTGGAGTCTGCTCTTCGACTACAGCCTGCCCGAGGGCCGCGACCTTCCCGACTGGTACGTGCGCAAGGTGGGCCTGGTCATGGGTTTGGTCGAGGCGGCGCTGGCGCCGCTCTTCGGACCGGGCGAAAGCGAGGACCGGGGCAACGCGGCGCGCATCGTCTGGGCCGGCCTGCACGGCATCTGTTCGTTGAACGACACCGGCAAGCTGCGGGTGGTCGCCACCCAGCCGGTACGCGCGATGGCGGAAACCCTGGTTACCCATTTCGTCACCGGCCTCGGGGCCGTTCGCGGCGGGAGGCGGTCATGACCCGGTCCTGGCGCCCCCGGTCGCGGGTTTCCCGGACGGCGCTGGCCATGGGCATCGCCGCCGCCGTGGTGCCCGCCGTGATCAAGGTCGCCATGGCCGGCGACAGCGTTCCCCTCAACGTCCCGGCGCCGACGCTGGGCGGCAAACAGTTGTGGCGGGACGCCTTCGTCCACGCCGGCTGGCGCATCCAGGAGCACGTGGTTAGCGGGCACTTCCGGCTCCTCGACCCGAAACAGGTTCGCCGCGCCTGGGGGAGCTACGGGCACTGCAAGGAGCGCTTCGACGGCAAGCGGGAGAAAAAAGGGATCAGGCCCCGGAGTTCCCACATGGTCCTGCTGGTGCACGGCATCGGCCGCTCGACGGGCACCTTCTCCGATCTCACGGACGCCGTCGACGGTGCCGGCTACGACGCCGAGGCGATCAGCTACCCGAGCACCCGGGGCACCATCGAGGACCATGCCGACGGTATCGCCCGCCTGCTGGAGCGGACCGAAGGGGCGGACAGGGTCTCCTTCGTCACCCACAGCATGGGGGCGCTGGTGGTGCGCCACCTGCTGGCTGCCGGCGGTGGGTGGATGGATCGCCTGGCGCTGGGCC
>JAJFIG010000506.1 GCA_021775195.1 Rhodospirillales bacterium
ATCAAGGCACCCGAGTGCTTCATCGTCGAGGACAAGCTGCGCCAGCGCATGAACATTCCGGTCTTCCATGACGACCAGCACGGCACCTCGATCATCGTTGCCGCCGCCATCGTCAACGGCCTGCGCGTCGTCGGCAAGGCGTTGGAGGACGTCAGGCTGGTGTCCACCGGTGGCGGCGCCGCCGGGATCGCCTGCCTGAACCTGCTGGTGAGCATGGGCCTGAAGCCGGACAACATCATTCTGCTCGATCGCCTGGGCGTCGTCTACAAGGGCCGCAGCGAGGAAATGGACCCCCAGAAGGAACGCTACGCCATCGATATCGAAGCCCGTACCCTGGACCAGGTCATCGACGGCGCCGATGTCTTCCTGGGCCTTTCGGCGCCCAATATCCTGACCCCGGACATGGCCAAGCGCATGGCCGAGAAACCCCTGATCATGGCCCTTGCCAACCCGGTCCCGGAAATCGACCCGGCGGAAGCCCGGGCCGCCGTTCCCGACGCCGTCATCGCCACCGGACGTTCGGATTATCCCAATCAGGTCAATAACGTGCTCTGTTTCCCCTTCATCTTCCGCGGCGCCCTCGACGTCGGCGCCACCACCATCAACGAGGAAATGAAGATCGCCTGCGTCAACGCCATAGCCGAAATTGCTTTGGCCGAATCCTCTGAAGTAGTGGCCAAGGCCTACGGTGGCGAAGACCTGCGTTTCGGTCCCGAGTACCTGATCCCCAAGCCCTTCGATCCGCGTCTGATCACAGAAATCGCGCCGGCTGTAGCCAAGGCCGCCATGGACAGTGGCGTCGCCACCCGCCCCATCGAGGATTTCGAGGCCTACCGCGAGCGCCTGGGCCGCTTCGTCTTCCGCTCCGGCATGCTCATGAAGCCGGTGTTCGCCCGCGCCGGGCGCGACGCCAAGCGTTTGGTCTATGCCGAGGGCGAAGACGAGCGGGTGCTCCGTGCCGTTCAGGCGGTGGTCGACGAAGGCCTGGCCGTCCCCATCCTCGTCGGGCGCCCCGAGGTTATCGGCGCCCGCATCGAGGAATTGGGCCTGCGCATCCGACCCGGTAAGCAGTTCGAGCTCGTCAACCCGGAGGACGATCCCCGCTACGGCGAATACTGGCGCCTCTATCACAGCCTCATGGAACGCCACGGGGTGTCACCCGACGCGGCGCGCACCATCGCCCGCACCAACACCACGGCCATCGCCGCCATCATGCTCAAGCGCGGCGAGGCCGACGCCATGATCTGCGGCACCTACGGCCAGTACACCTGGCACCTGCGCTACGTCATGAACGTCATCGGCCACAAGGAAGGAGTCCGCGATGTCTCCTCCCTGGGCGCCCTGATCCTCTCCAAGGGCACCTTCTTTTTCTGCGACATCTACGTGACACCCGATCCGACCGCCGAGGAACTGGTGGAAATGACCGTCATGGCTGCCGCCGCCATCCGTCACCTGGGCACGACACCGAAGGTCGCCTTTGTCTCCCATTCCAATTTCGGCACCGCCGACACCACGTCGGCGGAAAAGATGCGCGAAGCCGTGGCTCGCCTGCGCGAGCGCGTCCCCGACCTGGAAGTCGAGGGCGAAATGCATGCCGATGCCGCACTGAGCGAGGTGATCCGCGAGCGCATCTTTCCCAACTCGCGGCTCCACGGCCAGGCCAACCTGCTCGTCTTTCCCACCCTCGATTCCGCCAATGCCGCATTCAACATGCTCAAGGTCCTGGGTGACGGGGTTCCTGTCGGGCCGATCCTGCTCGGTCCGGCCCTCCCGGTGCACATCCTGACCCCGTCGGTGACGGCGCGCGGCATCGTCAACATGAGCGCCATCGCCGTGGTCGACGCCCAGCTACATGCCGCCGCGGAGGAGTTCGCCCTCGACAGGCTGGCCGGCGCCACCGCGCAGTAGCACCAAAAAAAGCGGCGCCGATACCGGCGCCGCTTTTCCATCGTTCAAAGGAACCTAGAGCTAACTGACGTCCCGGAACCGGGTGCCCAGCAGGAACACCATGTTCTCGTCCAGGGGCAGGGTGTAGTCATGGGCCGCTAGGATCTTGCTGTCGGTGGCGCGGATCAGGCGCACGTTGACGTAGACCGTCTTGGCCCCGACCGCATAGGTGCCGGCGATGACCGCCTGGGCGCCTCGCGAACGGCTGATGTCACGGACGTCCCGGGACAGGATGAACTCACCCTTGCCTTCCTTGATCAGGAACGACGTGCGCAGCTTCAGCTCGACCACCGAATAACCCATGGTCACCAGACGCGAGGACATTTGCTCGGCAACCAGCCGTCCCAGCGCCGACGAGGTTTCCAGGTTGTTGATGTTGACCAGGCTGGCGATCAGGATCGGCTTGTCGTGGTCGACGATCCCCTGCGGCGCCCGGACCAGGTTTTCTGCGGCGCCGTAACTGGCGAAGATCATGTCGTTGGGGGCCGCCGTCGGCATCGGCGCCGTAGACGACGACTCGGGGTTGATGGCGCACGCCGAAAGGACCGCCAGCGCCACTGCCGCAAATACGGATTTGAAGGTTTTCATGGTTTGCTCCCCACTCTACTCGGACACGACCCAGAACTTGCGTTCGCCCAGCGGCTCGCTGCTGGAGGCGTCGCTGTACCGGGTCAGGGGCATCGCCGGCGACCCCGCGTACTGGTGGATTTCCATGGCGTCGACGTAATAGACGTTGGAGCGCCGCATGAGGATGCTGTCGTTCTCGATCAGCGTCAGGGTAACCACCACTTCCGAATAGATGTCGCCGAAGGGAAATTCGCCCGACGTGCTGCTGGCCAAATCGGCAAGCCCTAGGGCAAGGCCGGCAGCGCCGGACGTGGACGTGGAGGCGATCGCGCCGATTGCCGCGACGCCGGCGCCCAGCGCCGTCAGCGATCCGGCGAGAGGCTTGTGGTATCCGCGATCATGGGAAACCGGCTGCACAGTGTAATGCAGGACGTGGGCCCCCTCGGGACTGAGCGTCACGGGCACGCCTTCCTGCACCATCTTGGTCAGCACCATGTCATGGAAGGAGCGCGCGAAGGGCATGGTCGGATCGGGCTTGGCAACGAAGAACGTCGCGCCGTCGGGAATGATCACCGTCGGGCGGATGTATTCGTTGTCGTTGATCTTGGCGTTGGCCTCGGCCGCGGTCACCACGCTCTCGCGCATGCCACTGATTTGAGCCGCCGTCTCCGTCGCGAGGATTTCCCAGTGCCCGGCCGAATGGATGGTGCGCTGGAAGGTGGCTTCGTGTCCCGCAGGGAGGGGGTTGCGCGAACAGGCTCCGAGAACCAGGGCCAGAACAACCACCGGGAGGAATTGGATTCGGTACATCGTCTTATGTCCTTTGGACCAAGGGGGCGAACGTTCTCCCGCCGCGTTCCGCTGACCGCCGCGCAAAAGGTCCCTGTGGGGTCGGGGGCGTATCAGGTGGGGTCACCGGCGGATAAACGAGAATCCACAGGCACTTAGAATATTCAAATAATACCTATCTGTGCAATAGTTTTATTTGTTTTTACAAAACAATTATTATTGCAATATAATAAAATGGATTTATATTTAAATATTAAATGAATTTATCTAAAATTTGCGCAACGTCCCGCAACCCCCACGAAACCGGCGTTTCTCGGCCGCCCGCCCCACTTTGGTCCGTGGACAGGCGCCGGAGCAAGGTGTCGCCGCCGGGTACAGGCCTGCACTTTCCACCTTCCATTTCTACCGCCGCGATCCAGGTCCGTTTACAATAACAAAGAAAATGGTTTACGTTTCGGCGAACCCATCGACCGGTAGTCTCATCGAAAGGGTATCCTGCTCTTGGCCGATCAGTCCGAAGACCACCGCCTGCACAAGCGCCTGATTGATTATTGGCAGCAAAAATTCGGCAAATCGCCGCCGATTCCCGAACCGCCGGTGGTCGAACGCCGGATGGTCCCCCGGCTCGTCCGCTATTGGCTGGAAAAGTGCGAAGGCCGGGATTTTCCCAGCCTCGACGACATCGAACCACGTGACCTGGGCGATGTCTGGGATTCGTGCTTCGTCCTCGATACCGTCAGCAGCCCGAATTTTCCTTATTTCCACTATCTTGGGCCGGCACTGGCAAAGTATTCCGGGGTCTTGCTGAGCGGCGAGCAGGACTGGACCCAGACCCTTCTCGATCAAGCCGTACGCAATTATCGTGAAGCATTGGAAAAACGGACGCCGGTCCTGGGCGAGGATGAACTGGTTCGTTTCGACGGCAGCCGGATTCTCTTCCGCAGTGTTCTTCTACCGCTGAGCGATGATCAGAAAACCATCAACTATCTGCTTGGCGGCGCCAACGGCAAGATCAAGATCGACTGAGACTAGGCCTTGTTGAGGGTGTGGCCTGGGGCACTATCCGTCGCGCAGCATTTCCATGCGCTGGGTCATGAACTCCTGCAGAACATCGTAGGCACGGTCGTCCACGGTCAACAGGCTGACCACCAGCTGGCGGTCCTCGGGCTTCACCCGGACCACACGCGCCCGAATTTCCACCGGTACCATATTGTCACCGGCGGAACCGATGGCTTCGATCGTGAATAACGCCCCCGGTGTCAGCACACCCCCATACCCATCAGTCATGAAGCCGCCGAAGCTCCAGTTCACCGTATCGCACGTCTGGCCGTCGAACTGGACCGACAATATGGGCACCGTGCCCCGTTCATGACGGCGCCGGTCCTGTTCTCCGTAATCCGTCGTCATCACGGTCGCTGCCCGTAAATGGATATTCTCAATTCCCCAATGGCCGCGGCACGCCGCAACCTCCTCTCTAGCCCTTTCGCCCTGAGGCGAGCCTTTGGCGCGAGAGTAACATAAATGTTCTGCCGGTCTACATGAAGACTGTCACCGCCATCCCCTTCCAGTACCGGCATCCAGGGATGCGAAACGACGGGCGAACACCGTTTCTCTTGGATTCAGAGCGCAAAGAAAATACCATTGGAACAAGAAGAATTAGCAAAAGCATGTCCTTCGGGTGAATTTCGCCTCCGGGTGGCAGGGTCTGGACATGGTATGGTTGCGATGAAAAATCCTGGGTGCGGGGATATATGAGGCAGACGTTTCTTGTCGCGGTCTTGGGTCTGGGAACCCTGACGGGCTGCGGTAACATGCATTTGGGCTGGCCCGTCTGGCCTGCCGACAACAGATCCCCGGTCATCGTCGAGGCGACGCCGCCGCCTGTCCAGGTCATCGTCGCACCGCCGCCGGAACCCGAGCCCATATTGCCGCCGCAACCCGAGGCCGAGGTTGCGCTCAGGATTGGCCAGCCGCCACGAAAGCCCGAGCCGCCGCCACGCCCGCCCGAGCCGCTGGCCGTGAAACCGGACCAACCCGTTGTCGACCCGGCCATTCTCGTCGGCCTCGATCAGCCTCGCCTGGAGGCGACATTGGGCCGCCCCAGCCTCAAGCAGGAGGTCGCGCCAGCAAAAATTTGGCAATACACGGGTGACAACTGTGTGTTCACCGTGTTTTTCTATCTCGATATCCAAGATCAGACATTCCGCGCCGTGTCTTTCAAAACCGACAAGAAGACCAACAAATCGACCGGCGGGAAGGATGGGGAGGAAGATGCAGCAAAACGCTGTCTCGCAGAAATCCTGGCCAGCTACCAGCCGGCCCCTTGAACCGCTTCAGCAGGGACCGCTGCACGTGGTCGTCGTCGACGACGACGACCTGTTCCGCGAATCCCTTCGCCTCAACCTTTTGGACGAGGACTTCCAGGTAACCGATTTCTCCACCGGTGCCCAGGGACTGGACTTCTTCGCCGAAGGCGGCGAGGCCGACGTCCTGCTACTCGACTGGAAGATGCCCGGCATGGACGGCCTTGAGGTCCTGCGCCGCCTGCGCGCCGCCGAGGTCGGTGTGCCGGTAATCCTCCTTACTGTCCTCAGCGACCAGGTTTACGAGGAAGCAGCCCTTGAGGGCGGGGCCGTCGATTTCATCGAGAAGTCCCGCAGTTTTTCGATCCTGCTCAAACGCCTGCGGCTCATCACCGCCGGTGTCAAGGGTGGCACGACCAAGGCCGCCACCGGCAGCGACGCGACCCGAATCGGGCTGCTCGAACTCAAACACGCCAGCAAGCGCACCCTTTGGAACGACCAGCGTATCGACCTCACGATCCGCGAATTCAACATCGTCTCCCTTCTCGTCAGCCGCGCCGGCGAGGACGTCACCTACCGCGAGATTTACGATACCGTTCACGGAGCGGGATTCCTGGCGGGATACGGGGCCGAGGGTTACCGCGCCAACGTTCGCACCATCATCAAGCGGATACGGCAAAGGTTCCGGGATGTCGACGAGTCCTTCACGGCGATCAAGAACTACCCGGGGTTTGGCTACCGCTGGGACACCGACGATTAGGTCGTGTTCCCATAAAGGCTGTGCCCGTTCAGGGATCCCCGTGACCCTGGCGGGGCCTCGGGTCACCACCCGACGAACCGGTGACCTGATCCCCAGGCACCGACGCCCATGAAAGTCCAGGCCAAGACCAAGATACCGACGCCGAAGGCTGGCAGGGTCCGGCAGAAAGGGTCGTCCTTGGTCGGCAGACTTGGCGTGTTGATCGCCATTTTTGTTGCCGTTCCCCTAATCCTTTACACCCAGTTCCTGACCGCCGACCGCGACCAGCAGACGTTGCTTCTGACCAGCGTCCACGAACAGGGGCGCCTGATCGCTGAGGCATTGCGCCCGACCCTGATCCAGGCGGGCATCGCCAAGCCACCGGCCCTGGGCGACGCCGTGGAACGCCTGGCCGGCGAGGAAACCGCAGTCAAGCTCCTGTTCCGTCCCGCCGCCGGTGCCGACTCGGCGGGCTTCTTTTTCGTCGCCTCGGCACCGCCGGTGGCCATTGATTTTCTCGACGCCGAACGCGACCGGCTCGTCGAACTCGGTGTTCTCGAGAAACTGACCAAGAGTTGCGAATTCACCCAACCACCCGAGGGCGTCACTCAGCCCTCCGCGTTACGCTACACCACGCCCGCCGGTCAC
>JAJFIG010000507.1 GCA_021775195.1 Rhodospirillales bacterium
GGTCACGGCATGGACCTGGTAGAGTTGCAGGCGCGCGCCATGGGGGAACAATTGCTTGACCCCGTTGAAGGCGGCGTCGACGGGGCCGTCGCCGGTGGCGTCGCAGCTCTTGATCTCGCCGTCGACCTCCAGCGTCAGGGATGCCCTGGGCGGCCGGTGCACTGTGCCGCAGTTGATCTCCAGGGACTCGAGACGGATACGGTCGTTGGCGCGCACGACCTCGTCGTCGACAAGGGCGATGATGTCCTCGTCGAAGACTTCCTTTTTCTTGTCGGCCAGATCCTTGAAGCGCTTGAACGTATCGGCGACGGCATTGTCGCCAAGGTCGTAGCCGAGTTCGTTCAGCTTTTTCTTGAAGGCATGGCGGCCGGAATGCTTGCCAAGAACCAGGGTCGAGACGCCGAGACCGACGGACTCGGGGGTCATGATCTCGTATGTACCGGCGTGCTTGAGCATGCCGTCCTGGTGAATCCCCGACTCATGGGCGAAGGCGTTGGCGCCGACAATGGCCTTGTTAGGCTGGACGGTAAAACCGGTAACCGTGGAGACCAGCCGCGACGCCTTGGTGATGTTCTCGGTCTTGATGCCGGTGACGTAGGGCATGCGGTCGTGACGGGTGCGCAAAGCCATGACGACCTCTTCCATGGCGGCGTTGCCGGCGCGCTCGCCCAAGCCGTTGATCGTGCATTCGACCTGGCGCGCGCCGACGTCGACCGCGGCCAGGGAATTGGCCACCGCCAAGCCGAGGTCGTTGTGGCAATGGACCGAGATCACCGCGTCGCCGATGTTGGGCACGCGGTCGAAAAGCATCCGGATCAGGGCGGCGTACTCGTCGGGTATGGCGTAGCCGACGGTGTCGGGAACGTTGATGGTGGTGGCACCGGCCTTGATCGCGGCCTCGACGCAGCGGCACAGGAAATCATGCTCGGAGCGTGACCCGTCCTCGCAGGACCATTCGACATCGTCGGTGAATCTGCGGGCATGGGTGACGCTCTCGGTGACCTTGTCGAGCACGGCGTCGGGCTCCATCTGGAGCTTGTGCTTCATGTGCAGCGGGCTGGTGGCGATGAAGGTATGGATGCGCCCGCGTTTCGCCGGCTTGATGGCCTCGGCGGCGCGGTCGATATCCATGGCGGTGGCGCGGGCGAGGCCGCAGACCACCGCGTTCTCGGTGACCTTGGCGATCTCGTGCACGGCCTCGAAATCGCCGTCGGAGGCGATGGGGAACCCCGCCTCGATGACATCGACACCCATTTCGTCGAGGACCTGGGCGATGCGCAGCTTCTCGTCGAGGTTCATGGACGCGCCCGGCGACTGCTCGCCGTCGCGCAATGTCGTGTCGAAAATGATTATTCGGTCGGACTCTTTGCTCTTACTCATGGGACCATTTCTTTCTTCAATCAGGTGTGCGTACTCGCGTACTCGGGTTCGCTTCCCCTGAAGACCGGTCTCGTCCGCCATGGGACGTAAACGGGTGTTCAGGGGCACCTAAGTCGAAGGGCCCCACGGAGCCGCAGCAGCAGGCCGGACAGCGAAGCGACGGGCGCGCGCAAGGACGGGCGGCCCTGGCGGTCCGCGTCCCAAAAATATTCAGCGCTGGTCTCAAACGTTTTCACCGTCGCCGTCCAATATCGCTTCGGGGCCAAGCCCCAACAATTCCAACGATCTGCGAGAAGGAATAAAGACAGGGGTTGACAATACTTGTCAACCGGATTGTCTAAGAATTGGTTAATGGGCGGGACCGGCGCCGGCGTGGATGGGCCAGCCGGCCTCCCCGCCACCGGCGACGAGGGCGGATGGTGTCTCCCCCGTCAGTTCTTGGACTTGTCGACGAGGCGGTTCTCGGCGATCCAGGGCATCATGGCGCGCAGCTTCTCGCCGACCTCCTCGATGCCGTGTTCTGCGGCGCGGCGACGCAGGGCCTTGAAGCTGGGCTGGCCGGCGGAATTCTCGTTCATCCAACCCTTGACGAACCGTCCCTCCTGGATGTCGGAGAGAACTTCGCGCATGCGGGCCTTGACGCCGTCGTCGATGAGCCGGGGGCCGGTGACATAATCGCCGTATTCGGCGGTGTTGGAGATCGAATAGCGCATGTTGGCGATGCCGCCTTCGTAGATCAGGTCGACGATCAGCTTGACCTCGTGGACGCACTCGAAATAGGCCATCTCCTTGGCGTAACCGGCCTCGACCAGAGTCTCGTAGCCGGCCAGGATCAGGGACGTGAGGCCGCCACAGAGCACCGACTGCTCGCCGAAGAGATCGGTTTCGCATTCCTCGCGGAAGGTGGTGCCGATAACGCCAGAGCGCCCGGCGCCGAGGGCACAGGCATAGGCGAGCCCGATATCGTGGGCGTTGCCCGAGGCGTCCTGCTCGACGGCCAGCAGGCAGGGAACGCCGGCGCCGCGTTGGTACTCGGAGCGCACGGTGTGACCCGGGCCCTTGGGGGCAACCATGAAGACGTCGAGGTCAGGACGGGCCTCGATGAGGCGGAAGTGGATGGCGAGGCCATGGGCGAAGGCCAGCGCCGCGCCCTGCTTCATGTTGTCGCGCAGGTGGTCGGCATAGAGCGCCGGCTGCAGTTCGTCGGGGGCGAGAATCATGACCACGTCGGCCCACTTGGCGGCGTCGGTGGAGTTCATCACCTTGAGGCCCTCGCCTTCGGCCTTGGCGATGCTGGCGGAGTCCTCGCGGAGGGCGACGACGACATCCGAGACGCCGCTGTCGCGCAGGTTCAGGGCATGGGCATGGCCCTGACTGCCGTAGCCGATCACGGCCACCTTCTTCGACTTGATCAGGTTAACGTCGGCATCCCGGTCATAGTAAACACGCATGGTGATATCCCTTCGAACAACTGCCCACGGGCGGGCTGTTTCCAAGTTTATTCTATTTAATGTCTATTTAAAGCGATTCGGGGCCGCGGG
>JAJFIG010000508.1 GCA_021775195.1 Rhodospirillales bacterium
CATCCCGAGAACAGGGCCGATGCGGCGTCGGCGGCGCTCGATAGAAGGGGACTGGGATAGATGAAAAACAGGAGGATGATCAGGCTCGTTCCCGCCAGCACGACGCCGATTTCCCGGGCAACCGGCTTTTCGAAACTGTCCACCAGGTCGTCGAAATACATCACTTTGACGATACGAAGGTAGTAGAAGGCGGAGACGACGCTGCTCAGAACGCCGATCACGGCAAGGGCGTAAAATTCGGATTCGATGGCGGCCAGGAATATGTAGAGCTTGCCGAAGAAGCCCGCCAGTGGCGGAATCCCGGCCATGGAAAACATGAAGATGGCGAGGGCCAACGCCACCATGGGATGGCTCTTCGACAGGCCGGCAAGATCGTCGATGTCTTCGACCATGCGGCCGTTGCGGCGCATGCACAGGATGCAGGCGAACGCCCCGATATTCATGAACAGGTAAATGGCCATATAGATCATGACACCGCGCACGCCCACGGCGTTGCCGACGGCGAGGCCGATCAGCGCGTATCCGACGTGCCCAATGGAACTGTAGGCCATGAGGCGCTTGATGTTTTGTTGCGCGATGGCGGTGAAGGAGCCGAGCAACATGGAAGCAATGGATATCAGGATAACGACCTGCTGCCATTGGGCCGTCAAATCACCGAAGGGGCCGATCATAAGACGCAGGAACAGAGCGATCGCCGCGATCTTGGGGCCGACCGAGAAGAACGCGGTGACCGGTGTCGGCGCGCCCTCGTAGACGTCCGGGGTCCACATGTGAAACGGCACCGCCGATACCTTGAAGGCAAGACCGGCGAGGATGAAGACGATGCCGATGATCAATCCGATGGACGGACTGTGCCCCGCGGTACCGTGGAATAGCGCCGCCAGGCCGTCGAAGCTGGTGGTGCCGGCGAACCCGTAGACCAGGGAACTACCGTACAAAAGCATGCCCGAAGCCAGGGCGCCTAGAACGAAGTACTTCAATCCAGCCTCGGTGGAGCGGGTATCGTCGCGCTGGAAGGAGGCCAGGACGTAAAGGGAAAGGCTCTGCAGTTCCAGGCCGAGGTAGAGTGCGATGAGATCGTTGGCCGAGATCATCATCATCATGCCGATACTGGCGAAGAGGACCAGGATCGCGTATTCGAACCGCGCCATGCGTTGGTATTTGAGATAGTCCTGGGAAATGACGAGGGCCAGCGCCGAGGCGATCAACACCAGGGTCTTGAAGAATACGGCAAAGGGGTCGGTGATGAACATGCCGCCGAAGGTGAGCATCCGCCCTCCGGCCAGGGTCCACACAAGCAGCAAGGTCAGCACCGCGGTTATGACGCTGAGTCGTGTGACCAGCCGTGCCGAATCCTCGACCTGCTGCTCATTGCCGTCCCTCTGGTAGACGCCGAGCATGAGTAGTGCCATGGCCACGCAGGCCAGGAACAATTCCGGCATCACCGGTACAAGGTTGGGAACGTCCGACATGGACCGTCGATTCCTTCTTTGGTGCCCGTCAGTGTCCGGCGATCACGGCGGCGCCTTCGGCTGCCGCCCTTGCCGCTTCGAAGGGCTGGATCAGGTTGTTGACCGATACGTGCATGATATCAAGGAAGGTTACGGGATAAATGCCCATCCACAGAACCAGGATTACGAGCGGAGCGAAGACGGCGACCTCGCGCCGGCTCAGGTCCATAATCCGTTGCAGGTCTTCCTTGACCAGTTTGCCGAATATGACCCGGCGGTAGAGATAGAGCATGTAGACGGCGCCCAGAATGACGCCCGTGGCCGCCAGCGCCGCGACCCAGGTGTCGGCCTGGAAAGCACCCAGCAGGACCAGGAACTCGCCGACGAACCCACCGGTGCCCGGCAGGCCGACGGAGGCCAGCATGAAGAGCATGAATATCAGGGCGTATGCCGGCATGCGATGGACCAGGCCGCCGTAAGTGCTGATGTCGCGTGAGTGCATGCGGTCGTAGACGACACCGACGATGAGGAACAGGGCGGCGGAAACCACGCCATGGCTGAGCATTGTGTAGATCGCGCCCTCGACGCCATGGATCGTGAGGGTGAAGGTGCCGATGGTCACGAACCCCATGTGTGCCACCGAGGAATAGGCGATCAGCTTCTTCATGTCCTCCTGCGCCAGGGCGACAAGGGAGGTGTAAATGACGGCGATGATGCTGAGGGTGTAAATCAGTGGCGTGAATTCCACGGTGGCGTCGGGGAACATGGGCAGGGAAAAGCGCAGAAACCCGTAACCGCCGAATTTCAAGAGTACCGCGGCAAGGATGACCGAGCCCGCCGTCGGCGCCTCGACGTGGGCGTCGGGCAGCCAGGTGTGAACCGGCCACATGGGGACCTTGACGGCGAAGGAGGCGAAGAAGGCGAGCCACAACCACGTCTGCATGGCCGCCGGGAAACTGAAGGCCATCAATGCCGGAATATCCGCCGTGCCGGCCGTGTAGTACATGGTCAGCATGGCCAGGAGCATCAGCACCGAGCCCAGCAAAGTGAACAGAAAGAACTTGAACGACGCGTATACCCGTCGCGGCCCGCCCCAGACGCCGATGATCAGGAACATCGGGATCAGGACCCCCTCGAAGAAAATGTAGAAGAGGAAAAGATCCAGGGCACAGAACATGCCGATCATCATGGTTTCCAGGACCAGGAAGGAGATCATGTATTCCCGGTGCCGGTCGCGGACGTTCTCCCAGCTTGCGAGCACGCAAATGGGAGTCAGCAGGGTCGTCAGCATGACGAACAGCATGGAAATGCCGTCGATGCCCATGTGGTACGAGATCTTGAAAGCGGGCATCCAGGCGGCCCGCTCCTCGAACTGGAAGGCGGCGGTCCCGGAATTGAAGTTGAACCATATGTAAAGCGACAAAAAGAAGGTGATGAGCGACGTCCACAAGGCAACGTTGCGGGCGTTGCGGCCGACCACCTCGGCATCGCCACGAATGGTCAGAATGAACCCGGCACCCACCAAGGGCAGGAAGGTGATCAGGGAAAGGATTGGGAAGTGACTCATCGCCGCTTCATCATGTCTGTTTCAACAAATACCAGGTGATAAGGGTCACCACGCCGATCAACATGGCGAAAGCGTAGTGGTACACGTAGCCGCTCTGCAGGCGGCCCATCCGGCGGGCCAGGTCGCGGGTCGCCGCGGCGATGCCGTCCGGGCCGCAGCCGTCGATCAGGGCGCCGTCGCCGGTCTTCCAGAAACCCCGTCCCAGCCAAAAGGCCGTGCGGACAAACAGGAAATCGTAAAGCTCGTCGAAGTACCATTTGTGGACCAGGAACTGATAGATCGCCTGGAACCGGCCGGCGATCGCCGCCGGCAGGCCCGGTGCGACCAGGTACAACACGACGGCCAGCGCGATGCCGGCGGCACCCACGGCCAACGGCAGGTACTTGACCCACGCGGGTACGTGGTGGGCGGCCTCCAAGGCCGTGTGCGCCGGCAGGATCAGGATCGAATCGCCCCAGAACTCGCTGGCGTGCTCGCCGACGAAGGAGGCATATCCCGCGTAGCCGGCGAAGATGGCGCCGGCGGCCAGGACCATCAGCGGCAGGAGCATGACCTTGGGCGATTCGTGGACGCGCGCCATGACCCTCTCGTCGGCGCGCGGTTCGCCATGGAAGGCCATGAACAGCAAGCGCCAGGAATAGAATGCCGTCAGGAATGCAGCGGTGATGCCCATCCAGAAGGCATAGGCACCGATGCCCGTATGGGCCGCGTATGCGGCCTCCAGAACGATGTCCTTGGAAAAGTAACCGGCGAAGGGTGGAACTCCCGCCAAGGCCAGCGACCCGATCCACATGAGCGCGTAGGTGACCGGAATTTTCTTCCAGATGCCGCCCATGTTGCGCATGTCCTGTTCGTCGGACATGGCGTGGATCACACATCCGGCGCCGAGGAAGAGGAGCGCCTTGAAGAAGGCATGGGTCATCAGGTGGAAGATGCCCGCCGAATAAGCCGATACGCCGCAGGCAAAGAACATGTAACCGAGTTGGGAGCAGGTGGAGTACGCAATCACCCGCTTGATGTCGTTTTGCACGCAGCCGATGGTGGCGGCGAAAATCGCCGTCGTGCCGCCGACGAGGGTGACCACCGTCAGGGCGGTATCCGAATACTCGAAAAGCGGCGACAGCCGGGCGACCATGAAGACGCCCGCCGTGACCATGGTGGCGGCGTGGATCAGGGCGGAAACCGGTGTCGGGCCTTCCATGGCGTCGGGTAGCCAGGTGTGCAGGCCGATCTGCGCCGACTTGCCCATGGCGCCCATGAACAGCAGCAGGCAGATGACCGTGAGGGCATGGAACTCGCCGCCGAAGACGGACAGGGTGGCGCCGGCCTTGCTTCCGCCGGTGGCGAAAATGGTGTCGAGATTCACGGACTGGAAAAGAACGAAGGTGGCGAAGATGCCGAGGGCGAAGCCGAAATCGCCGACGCGGTTGACGACGAAGGCCTTGATGGCGGCGGCGCAGGCGGACGGCTTGTCGTACCAGAAGCCGATGAGAAGGTAGGAGACGAGGCCGACGCCTTCCCATCCGAAATAGAGCTGCACCAGGTTGTCGGCCGTCACCAGCATCAGCATGAAGAAGGTGAACAGGCTCAGGTAGGACATGAAGCGCGGGATCGAGGGGTCGTGGTGCATGTAGCCGATGGCGTAGACATGGATCACCGACGAGACCACGGTTACCGTCGACAACATCACCGCCGACAGTGTGTCGATCTTCAGGGCCCAGGAAATCTCGAGGCCGCCGGAATTGATCCAGGTGAAAAGCTCGATGGTGACCGGGTTGCCGCCGATGACGACGGCGTTGAAGACGAACAGCGAGGCGACCGCGGCGAGGATGAGGCCGGTGCAGGTCACGAGTTGGGCGGCCCTGTCGATGCGGGCCTTCCTGTCCTTGTCCTCGGGGGCGAGGAAAGCCAGGAAGCCGGCGATCAGGGAGCCCAGCAGGGGCAGGAATACGGCGGATGTGTACATGCCCTGCCCTCACCCCTTCATCATGTTGATGTCTTCGACGGCGATGGAGCCGCGGTTGCGGAAGTAGACGACCAGGATCGCCAGGCCGATGGCCGCCTCGGCCGCCGCCACGGTGAGGACGAACATGGCGAAGATCTGGCCGACGAGGTCGTGCAGGTGGGCGGAGAAGGCGACAAGGTTGATGTTTACGGCCAGGAGCATCAACTCGACCGACATGAGAATGATAATCACATTCTTGCGATTGAGGAATATCCCGAAAATCCCCAGCGCGAACAAAATCGCCGCCACGGTCAGGTAGTGGGAAAGTCCGATCTCCAACATCAGATTCCCTTCCCCGTCTCGACGTCACGAACCGTCACGGTCTCCCGTGCCGGACGATTGACCTGATCGCCGATCCGCTGCCGCCGCACGCCTTCGCGGCGGCGATGGGTCAGAACGATGGCGCCGATCATCGCCACCAGGAGAATAAGACCGGCGGCCTGGAACAGGTAAATGTAATGGGTATACAGAAGCTCCCCGAGGGCATGGGTGTTGGATACCAGATCAGGCGCCGGTGTGGGCGCGGTCCCGCCTTTTGTTGTCTCCGGAGTCAAGGTCCAGCCGCCGACGACGACGAGCAGTTCCACCAACATCACCAGTCCGACAAGGGCGCCGATGGGCAGGTATTGAAGAAAGCCCTGCCGCAACTCGACAAAACTGATGTCCAACATCATGACCACGAACATGAACAGAACCGCCACGGCGCCGACGTACACGACGATAAGGATCATCGCCAAGAATTCGGCGCCCAAGAGGATGAACAGGCCGGCTGAATTGAAAAAGGCCAGGATCAAGAAGAGGACGGAGTGCACCGGATTGCGTACCGATATGACCATCAAGCCGGCCGCCACGGTGATAAATGCGAACAGATAAAATGCCAGGCCCTGAACAATCATTGGCTTCCCTGCCTCAATTCGGCCAGTTCTGGATTCGGTCGTACTCCGCGGTGTCTCATCATTCTCTCGATTTTCTCGATCTCAACGGTAGGGGGCGTTCGCCCTCAGGCGTTCCGCAATTTCGGTTTCCCATCTATCGCCGTTGGAAAGCAGTTTTTCCTTGTCGTAAAGCAATTCCTCACGGGTTTCGGTGGAGTACTCGAAGTTAGGCCCTTCGACAATGGCGTCCACCGGGCAGGCTTCCTCGCAGAAACCGCAATAAATGCACTTCAGCATGTCGATGTCATAGCGAGTAGTGCGGCGGCTACCGTCGTCGCGAGGTTCGGCCTCGATAGTGATGGCCTGGGCAGGGCAGATGGCTTCGCACAGCTTGCAGGCGATGCAGCGTTCTTCCCCGTTGGGATATCGGCGTAGGGCATGCTCGCCCCGGAAACGGGGGCTCAACGGTCCTTTCTCGTAAGGATAGTTAATCGTGACCTTGGGCCGAAACATGTATCGCAATGTCAAAGCCAAACCCGATACGAGTTCGGTCCAGAGGGCGGTGCGAATACTGCGGTCGATGAAACTCATGTTTGCCTGTCCCGTTCTCAACCAACTACCGGGGCAAGATCGAAGGCAACCAGCACGCCGGCAACGATCGCGACACCAGCCAGTGAAATTGGTAGAAATACCTTCCAACCGAGCCGCATAAGTTGGTCATAGCGATAGCGCGGGAATGTCGCCCTTACCCATAGGAAGATGAACAACATGGCGGCGATCTTGAAGGCGAACCATACGGGTCCGGGGATCCAGTTGAACGGCGCGATATCTACCGGCGGCAACCACCCGCCAAGGAAAAGAATGCTGGTCATGCCTGCCATCAGGATCATGAACGCATACTCTCCAAGGAAGAACAGCGCAAATGTCATGGCTGAATATTCAACATTGTAGCCGGCTACAAGTTCCGCCTCTGCTTCCGGCAGATCAAAGGGGTGGCGATTGGTCTCGGCCAGAGTCGAAACAAAGAAAATCACTGCCATGGGGAACAGGGGAACGACAAACCAGACCTTCTTTTGGGCCATGACAATGTCGGAAAGGTTGAGGGAGCCGACACAAAGAAGCACGGTGATGATGATGAACCCCATGGATACTTCATAGGACACCATCTGGGCCGCCGACCGCAGGGAGCCCAGGAAGGCATACCTGGAATTACTTGCCCAGCCTGCCATGAGGATGCCGTAAACCGACAAAGAGGAAATGGCGAACAGGTACAATATACCGACGTTGATGTCGGCCAACACGATACCTTCCCCGAAAGGAACAACAGCCCAGGCGATCAGGGCAAGGATGAAGGTCAGGCACGGAGCGAGGATAAACACACCGCGATTGGCGCCCGTGGGGATAACGGTTTCCTTCAAGAATAGTTTGAGGCCGTCGGCCAGCGGCTGAAGAAGACCGAAGGGGCCGACCACGTTGGGACCCCGGCGGAGTTGCATGGCGCCAATTACCTTGCGTTCAAAATACGTGAGGTAGGCGACGGCACCGAGCAGGGGCAGAACGATGACCAAGATCTTGATCACGATCCAAATCGTCGGCCACGCATAGTCGAACCAGAATTGAGTCACATCAGCCATCGGTTCCCGTCCTTCCCATTTGCGGTGCGGCAAATGTTTCGGTGCAGCGGGCCATGGTGACTGAAGCACGGCTGATCGGGTCGGTCATATAGAAATTTTCAATTGGAGCGACGAAGGCGCTTGGCTCAATGTTTCCGCCTTCTTTGCCGAAGGGGCCCCAGGGGGCCGGCGCCAATAAATCCGGGCCATTTCCGAACACGGAGTTTATCTCTACCATGCGTGCCCGAAGGTCATTGATGCCGACGAACGACAAGGTGTGCCCGAGGGACGCCGATAGAGCACGAATGATCTTCCAATCCTCGCGCGCATCACCAGGGGGCGAAACCGCTAGTCTGGCCTGTTGCACCCGTCCTTCGGTGTTGACGTAGGTGGCGGCCTTTTCCGTGTAAGCGGCGCCGGGCAGGATCACGTCGGCCCTGTGTGCCCCGGCATCTCCGTGATGCCCCTGGTATATGACGAAGGCCTTGCCCAGCCGTGCCATGTCGATTTCGTCGGCGCCAAGAAGATAAACGGCGTCAATGGTTCCCGAAGAAGCTCCGTCAAGGATACCGGCGGTATCCAGGCCACCGGTGCCGGGAAGGAAACCGAGGTCAAGGCCGCCGACGCGGGC
>JAJFIG010000509.1 GCA_021775195.1 Rhodospirillales bacterium
CGTGCCGATCTTCGCCGTCGGCCGGGTTCCGGGGTGGACGCTGCAGGTGCTGGAGCAGTTCGAGAACAACATCCTGATCCGCCCGCTGCTCGAATACACCGGCCCCGACGAGCGCCCCTACGTGCCCATCGACGAACGTTAGGGACAATGGCGGCTCCGATCCTTGGAGCCGCCGATATTAAGGAACACCCTGGGGAGTGCCGGCGACGACTCTCATCGACCGCTCGCTGTCGATCAATTCCAACGCCAACCGGGCGTGGCTCGCCAGCGCCCTCGTCCGCTGTTTCGCCGGCGACCCGGAAACCGCCATCGAGCACGCCGAACTTGCCATGCACCTCAGTCCGCTGGATGTCGCCATGTGGGTGGCCTTTGGTGTGCTCGGCAACGCCCACATGCAGCTCGGGGATTACGAGACGGCGGCGTCATGGGCGCGGAAGGCGGTGCGCCAGCACCGCCATAACGTCGCCGCCTACTACGTGCTGGCGGCGAGCGCGGCGCAGGCGGGACACACGGAGGAGGCCCGGGGCGCCGTCCGCGACCTCCTCGAGCTCGACCCGGAGGCGACCATCACCCGCATGCACGCGATCTATCCGGTCGCCCGCTATCGCAATCTGGAGGGGTATCTGGAGGGCCTGCGCCAGGCCGGGCTGCCGGCCTGAGCGCGGGATTGGGATCAGGCGCGGCGCCGGCGGCGGGCAATGCCCAAGCCGGCGAGGCCGAAGCCTAACAGGGCAAGGGTTCCGGGCTCGGGGATCTGGTTCGTCGGCAGGAAGGTCACCTGGGCCGCCAGATCACCACGGCCGGCATTGAAGACCTGGCCGCTGAGAAACTGAAACAGGTTGAAGATGAGCAGTGACTCGGCGTTGGCATTGGCGAGATCGTAGGTGAAGATGTCTTCAGTGCCTGCCACCTCGTAAGCAAACAGCAGGTCGGCCGCGGCATTGTCGGAAAAGGCGAGCCCGGAAAACTGGCGAAGATTATCGAACAGGGCCGTCAGGGCGCCGGTCGTCAGGTTCAACTGATAGAAGGCCCCCAGATCGACAAGAATAGCCGTGCCGTCGGGCTGCAGGGCGATGTCGCTGGAGGTGCCGAGGTTGAAGGAACCGCCGCCGAGGGTCAGGCCGACGGTGCTGCTGATGCCACCGGTCGCCGGATTGACACTGATGAGCTGGTCCTGGGTCGCGTCGATGGCCCACAACTGGCCGGCGGCACCGAAGGCGGCGCCGCGGATATCGCGGCCGGCCAGTGCGGACCCGACGGGCGCGACAACGGCGCCGTCGGCCGGGTTCAGGGTGACAAGCCGGGAGGCGGTCACATCGGCGGCGATACCGCTTAGGTTGCCGGGTTGAAATATCATGGGGGCGGAAATCGTTGTCGTCAGCTCGTAGGCGAAGAGGGTGCTGGCGGAATCGATGGCGAGGGCGTCGGCGTGGATGGCCTGGCCGCCGTTGGTGACCGTGAGCGGGGCGGAGGCGGGGGGACCGGCCTCGGGGAACGAGAACAGCACCGTCGGCGCCATGGACCCGCCGCCCCGAACCTCGCCAGGCAAACAGGCGCTCCCGCCGAAGGCGGAACTACTGCCGCAGCTCTTGAGGCCGAAAACCGTCGCCTGGGCCTTAGATATTCCCGCCATCAGGCCGATCAAAAGCAGCAGGACGGCAAGGATGATCCGGTTGCGGTCGATACGCGCCACCGCGGCGCAGCATGTGAAAGACGGTTTGTTTTTGTGTCTCATTTGATATCTCCCAGGGACGCCTTCGGTCAGAACAATACGTCCGTCGCCGGGACCGTTGTCCCGTACCCTTTAATACAAGCAATTTTCATGCCAATATTTTTATTGTGGGAATTCAATATCTTAAGAAATTGCCATCCGCGTAGTTGTAAAGAATTCCGACACTTATTTTGCGCCATGCACGGATGCCGGACGGAAAACAGGCCGGAAAACCCTGGAAACTGTAGGTTTAATGAGATTTTGCCAGATTTCACCAAAGTGTAAAGAATTCTGACACCCGGTGGCCGGGTCGATGCCAAATTCATTAAGAAGTATTTTCTGATTTATTTTCAGAAGGTTACATAGCGACAACCCGGTTACACCGGTGAAAAACGACGGCTAGTGGGTGCCGGGCAGGCCTTGGGCGCCGCCGGGGCCCTGCCAGCGGGCGGGGGCGAAGATGGGCTCGCCGCCGAGCCAGCGCTCGAGGGCGCGGTCGGTGTCGAGAACGATGCCGAGTGCCTTGGAGAATTCGAGATTGGCGTCGCCGGCATACCCGGCCTCCTTGAGGCCGTCGGCAAGGCCCTCGGAGACCGCGTTCCAGACGTCGAGGGGGACATCGTGGGCCTCGACCATCTTGCGTTCGCCGAGATGCTTCTCCTCGCATTGGGCGACGTGGAAGGAGTTCTGGGCGCGGCAGACCAGGGGGCGGGCGGCGTAGACCTGGCACAGGCTGTCGACGAGCAACGGACAGGCGGGGCGGGGCACCGTGTCGAGACCGAAATTGTCGGCCTCGAAGGCCGCCAATCGGTCCTTTAGGGCCGCGACCGCGGCCGGCGCCAGGGTCCGGTTCATGGTGTCGGCGACAAGGAAGACCGTCGGCGCGTCGGTGAAGACCAGGAGATGACAGCAATAGGTGCAGCCCTTGGCGCAGGCGATGGGCTCGGCCGGGGGAAAGGTGGCGGCCAGGCTCTGTTGGGTAAGCTCGAAGATTTTGAGCATGTTGGTGGCGAGGTTGAGGACACCAGCCGGGTCGTGGGCCGGCCCAAGGAGGCCGGACGCCATGTCGCGGACGCTGGCGCGAAGGTCGAGAAGAAACCCGCCGGCAACGTCGTCTGTCTGGTCCGCCATCCCGGATCAGTTCTCTTCCGGGACCATCTTGATGGCGCCGCAGGGGCACTCGGCGACGCACATGCCGCAGCCCTTGCAGTAGTCGTAATTGAACTCGAAGCGCTTGCCGGGACCGAGCTTGATGACCGCGTTGTCGGGGCAGACGCCGTAACAGTTGTCGCATTCGAAGCAGTTGCCGCAGGACAAGCAACGCCGGGCCTCGAACAGGGCATTGGTCTCGTCGAGGCCGCCGAGGACCTCCTGGAAGGTGGTCTGGCGGCGGATGAGGTCGAGGGCCGGCTGTACCCGCTGGTCGGCGTCGGTGTAGTACCAGGAATTGAGGTTCTCGAATTCGGCGACCTCGTGCTTGGGCGGCGGCTTGTAGCGGAACCGGCGCAGGTAGGCGTCTATGTTGCGGGCCGCCTTCTTGCCGTGGCCGACGGCAACGGTGACGGTGCGTTCGGCGGGCACCATGTCGCCGCCGGCGAAGATGCCGTCGCAACCGGTCATCATGGTCTCGTCGACGTCGACGACGCCGTCCTTGGCAATGTTCACGCCCGGTACTTTCTCGAGGAAGCTGGTGTCGACATCCTGGCCCAGGGCGAGGACGAGGGTGTCGGCCTCGATGGTCTCGAACTCGCCGGTGGGCTCGGGCCAGCCGTCGTCGTTGAGAGCCATCTTTTCGACGGTGAAGGTGGTGTCCTCGATCTGCTTGATGGTGCGCAGCCAGTGGACGAGGACGCCTTCCTCCTCGGCTTCTTCCATCTCGAAATCGTGGGCCGGCATCTGTTCGCGGGTTCGGCGATAGACGATCAGCGCCTCGGAAGCACCCAGGCGCTTGGCCGTGCGGGCGACGTCGACGGCGGTGTTGCCGCCACCGTAAACCACGACCCGGCGGCCCAACAGCGGCGGTTCGGCCTCGGTCTCCATGCCGCGCAGCATGCTGACCGCATCGAGGATGTGGCTGGCGTCGCCGGCCGGGATGTTGGCGCGCTTGGCGAGATGGGCGCCGACGGCGACGAAACAGGCATCGAAACCCCCGTCCTTCATCAATGCCTGAATGTCGTCGACCTTGGAGTCGACCTTGAGGGTGACGCCCATGTCGAGGATGCGCTGGACCTCGGCGTCGAGGACCTCACGGGGCAGCCGGTACTTGGGAATGCCGAAGCGCATCATGCCGCCGGAGAAGGGCCCGGCCTCGTGGATGGTCACGGCATGGCCCAGGCGGGCCAGGTGATAGGCCGCCGACAGGCCGCTGGGCCCGGCGCCGATGACCAGGACGTTCTTGCCCGAGGGGCTGGCGCAGTCGACGGTCCAGCCCTTTTTTTGCGCCTCGTCGCCGAGGAAGCGTTCGACGGCGTGAATGCCCACGGCCTCGTCGACCTTGCCGCGGTTGCAGGCGCCCTCGCAGGCGTGATAGCAGACCCGGCCCATGATCGCCGGCATGGGGTTGTGCTGCATGATCTCCTGCCAGGCAGCGTGATAGTCGCCTTCCTCGGCATGGTAGAGCCAGGCCTGTATGTTCTCGCCGGCGGGGCAGGCGGCGTTGCACGGCGGCAGCCGGTCGAGATAGACGGGCCGTTCGTTGCGCCACGAACCGGTGTGGTTTGCGAGGCTGGTGCCGACATCCAGGGTGATGGCGAAGGGCTTCATAGCTCGTCTCTCTGGTTATGCTTGCGCAACAGGTTGAAGCGCTTGATGTTGGCATCGGCCATTGCCTGCAGGCGGGCGATGCTCTCGGTATCCTCGTGGCCTTTCTTGAACAGGTGGGCGAAGCGCCGCTGCGGCCGCAGATAGTCCTCCACCGGAACCTGGCGGCGAATGGGACTGGAACTGTTGACCTCGCCGTGTTCGGCCTCGAACAACGGGAACAGGCCGCTCTCCATGGCCAGGCGGGCGATGCGGATGGTGTCGTGGGCGGCGGTCCCCCAACCCAGCGGACAGGGGACGAATATGTGGATGTACCGGGATCCCTTGATGTCCATGGCCCTGGTCACCTTGGTCTCGAGATCGTGGAGGTCGGAGACGCTGGCGGTGGCGACGTAGGGAATGTTGTGGGCCATGGCAATCAACGGCAGGTTCTTGCCGGTGCCGAAGACGTTGCCGGGCTTGTCGCCGACCGAGGGCGTGGTGGCGGTGCGGGCCGTCGGCGGCGTCGCGCTGGAGCGCTGAACGCCGGTGTTCATGTAGGCCTCGTTGTCGTAGCAGATGTAGAGGACGTCGTCGTTGCGCTCGAACATGCCCGACAGGCAGCCGAAACCGATGTCGGTGGTGCCGCCGTCGCCGCCCTGGGCGATGACCTTGACGTCTTTGCGGCCCTTGACGCGATTGGCCGCGGCGACGCCGGTGGCGACCGCGGCGGCGTTGCCGAAGAGCGAATGAATCCAGGGGATCGACCAGGCCGTTTCCGGATAGGGCGTGGTGAACACCTCCAGACACCCGGTGGCGTTGACGGCGACGATACGGTTGTTGACGGCGCGCATGGCGGCGTCGATGGCATAGCGCGCGCCCAGAGCCTCGCCGCATCCCTGGCAGGCGCGGTGGCCCGAGGTGAGGGCGTTGGAGCGGTCCATGCTGGCCTGGACGCTGCGCGCGTCCTCGTCCATCAGGCGGTTGCCGACGGTCAGGGTCCCGGTCTGGTAGAACTTGACCTTCTGGAGAGCGGTCTTGGCCTTGGATTTGGTTTTCGCCTTGGTCATGGCCTTCCTCCCGACGCCCGCTTCTGGTAGGGCGTCCCCATGCTGCGCAGAAGGTTTTCCGCCGTCGGGCCGGAGCGCCGGGTCATGTGGGCACGGACGATCTCGTGCTCGACGGCGGCATGGTCGATGTCGAGGAACTGAATCTCGGGCAGCCGGTCCTTACCGGCGGCCTCGAACACATCGCGCAGTACCGGCATGGTGATGGGCCGGCCGCCGAGGCCGGCGATGACCGTATGGACGGGCAGGGTCAGACCGCGCAACGCCATGCGGACGTTGGCGGCAACCACCCCGCCCATGCCGACGGCGAGGCTTTTCTCGATGACGACGACACGCTTGGCCTTTTCCAGGGCCGCGGACACGGCGTCGAGGGGGAACGGCCGATAGGAGCAGATGCTCACCGAGCCGATCGCCGCACCGTCGTCGCGCATCTGGTCAATGACGTCCTTGATGGTGCCGTTGACGGAGCCCAGGGCGACGACGATGGTCTCGGCGTCATCGGTCCGGTATTCGTGGAGAAGCCCGCCGGAGTCGCGGCCGAAGCCGGCCTTGAACTCGGCCGTGATCTCGGGGATGAGGCTCAGTGCCTGGAGCTGCTTGTGGTGGGCGAGATAGCGGACCTCGGTAAAGGCCTCGGGGCCGACCATGGCGCCGATGGACATGGGATCGTCGGGATCGAGGGACTGCACCGGCTCATAGGAAGGCAGAAAGGCGTCCACCTGCTCCTGGGTGGGAATGTCGACGCGCTCGTAGGCGTGGGTGAGAATGAACCCGTCCATGCACACCATCACCGGGCAGCTCAAATCCTCGGCCAGGCGGAAGGCGATGATATGCAGGTCGGCGGCTTCCTGGTTGGTCTCGGCGTGAAGCTGGATCCACCCCGAGTCCTGCATGGACATGCTGTCGGTGTGGTCGTTCCAGATGTTGATGGGGGCGCCGATGGCGCGGTTGCCGATGGTCATGACGATAGGCAGGCCGAGCCCGGCGGCATTGTAAACGGCCTCGCCCATGAACAGGATACCCTGGCTGGCGGTGGCGGTGTAGCTGCGGGCGCCGGCGGCGGAGGCGCCGATGGCGACGCTGAGGGCGGCGAACTCGGACTCGACGTTGATGAATTCGCAGTTCTCGAGCGTTCCGCTTTTGATCAAAGCACCGACCCCTTCGACGATGTGGGTTTGCGGCGTGATCGGATAGGCGCACACGACCTCGGGCCGGCACAGGGCGATGGCTTCGGCAACGGCCTGGGAACCTTCGATTTGCTTGAGCATC
>JAJFIG010000510.1 GCA_021775195.1 Rhodospirillales bacterium
CATGACCTCGATGACGGAGAGGCGGCGGCCCTTGCCCTTCTTGCCCGGGGTCGGGAAGCCGAGGCCCATACGTCGGGCGAGGAGGCCGAATACGCCGATCAACGCGAGGACGAAGATCAGCGCCAGAATGAAGCGGAAATAACCCTCAACTTCCATGTCGGCCTGTCACCTGCCTTATCGCCCCCAATGGGGTGGGATGCATCAGGACGGGTCTTTCGGCTGCCCGTAGGCCGTCGTCGCCCGGCGGCGCTCGGTCTCTCCGGTTTCGGTGCCGGTTTCGTCATTACGGGCCACAAGATCCGCTTCCAGGCGGTCCAGGTCCTCCAGGATGGCGACGATGGAGGGTTTCAGTCCCCGGGTGTCCTCCCGGGGCGCCGCCTGGATGGCCAGGCACAAGGCGCCGACCTTGCCTTCCAGGGCCGAGAGGTCGACCATCTTGTCCTCGCCGAGAAACCGCCGGGCGGTGGTGACAAGCGAGGCTACCTTCTCGGCTTCCTGGATCAGTTCCGGGCGCGGTGCGGTCATTGTCTGGTTCATTGTGCCTCCAATTGGGGGTCGCTGGTCGATTGGGACCCCAGAGTGCCGTTGGCGCGGTAGACGTAGGTCAAAATCTCGGCGACGGCGGCAAAGGCCTCGATGGGTATTTCGCTGTCGATGTCGATGGAGCTCAACAACTGGGCCAGATCACCGTCTTCGCGTACCTTGATTCCGTGGGCGAAGGCAATCTCGAGAATCTGCTCGGCGATGCGGCCACGGCCGCCGGCGACCACTTTCGGCGTGGGGTCCCGGGTGGCCTCGTAACGCAGTGCGACGGCCACGGCATCCTTGGCTTTTTCGTCAGAAGACCTGTTGTTTGCATCCGCCAAAGTGGTTACCTGCCTGCAACCGCCCGCCATTTCCCAGACCCCAGACTGGGCCAACATGTTTAACATTTGTTTAATTGGTCTAGGAGGGTAATTGTCTTTTAAAACAATATGTTGTATGAGTTTTTGGATCGCTTTCGAGGGCCTGCCAGAGCCCGCCGGGACCGGGCCTTTTTACGGATTCTTAAGATTGGGGAGGCGATAATCCTTGTCGGAGCCATCCCGTGGCAGGCTGCCCTCGCGCGGGCGGCGGCCGCCCCGACAGATAACAGGACACCATGGATTTAGGAAAAATCGCGCTTTTCGACATGATGAAAAAGCGCTTCGCGTGGTTGGCACAGCGCCAGGAGGTCCTTGCCCACAACATTGCCAATGCGGACACCCCCGGGTTCAATCCATCGGACATCGAACCCTTCAAGTTCGAGCGTCTGGTGAAGAGCACGGCGACGAAAGTCAACATGACCATGAGCGATGCCGACCACCTGGGCGGGCAGCGCCAGCGCATCGCCGCCTTCGACGCCAAGGAAACCCGGCGGCCCTACGAAACGTCACCGTCGGGGAATGCGGTGGTCATCGAGGAACAGATGATGAAGATCGGCGCAACCGCCACCAGCCACAAGCTGACGACCGAGCTCTATAAAAAGCACCTCGGCATGATCCGCACGGCTTTGGGCCGGCGCTGAGCGGGGGGAGGTGTAGGGCATGGATGACCTGCTCAAGACGCTGCGCATTTCCGCCGCCGGCCTGAAGGCACAGGGCACGCGGCTCCGGGTCATTTCCGAGAACGTCGCCAACGCCGATTCCCTGCCTCAGTCGCCGGAAGACAAGCCCTACCGGCGCAAGGTGGTCACCTTCAAAAGCGAGCTCGACCGGTCGTCGGGCATCAAAACCGTGCGGGTCGACAAGGTCCAGGCCGACAAGTCCGAATTCAAGAAGCGCTACGATCCCAATCATCCGGCGGCGGATGGCGAGGGCTACGTCCTCAAGCCCAACGTCAATACCATGATCGAGATGATGGACATGCGCGAGGCGCAGCGGTCCTACGAGGCCAACCTGAATGTGATCAAGGCCTCCAAGGCCATGTTGAACGAAGCTATAAACATCCTCCGGTAGGAGGAGGCGGCGGTGGCGGGCGAAACCGGACCCGAACCGCCCCATATGGGAGTAAACCATGCCTAATCCTTCGCAGAGCATCGATGCCGCCATTTCTGCCTACGCCAATGCCTCCAAGACCGGCGGCGGCGAGGGACTCAAGGCGCGGGACGGGGCGCCCCAGGGCGATTTCGCCGGCTTGGTCAAGGACGCCGTCCAGGAAGCGGTCAAGATCGGCGAGAGAAGCGAACAACTTTCGGTCCAGGGCATCGCCGATCAGGCCGACCTCAGCCAGGTGATTACCGCTGTGGCCGAAGCCGAGGTCACCCTGCAGACCGTGGTCGCCGTCCGCGACAGAGTCATCGAGGCCTACCGCGACATTGTCCGGATGCCGATGTAGGGGGTAGGCATTTAGGGATTAAGTGAGGGCCATGAACGAGGTTGCCGTCCTTGAAGTTGGCCGTGACGCCCTGCTCGTGATCCTGAAAACGGCGGGTCCGATCATGTTGGCGGGCCTGGTCATCGGCGTGATCATCGCCCTTTTCCAGGCCCTGACGACGATCCAGGAAATGACCCTGACCTTCGTTCCCAAGATCTTCGTCATTCTCATCGCCATCATCGTCTTTCTGCCGTTCATGATGACGACGGTGATCGAGTTCGCTCAGCAGCTGTTCGAGCGCATGGCCACCCTGGGCTGACGCCCATGCTGCAGGAACTCCTGACCCTCAACATCTTCGGCTTCTTCCTGATCTTTGCCCGGACCGGGACGATCTTCATGCTGCTGCCCGGGTTCAGTGCCTCCTTCGTCACGCCCAGGGTGCGCCTGGCCATCGCCCTCGCCGTCAGCTTCGTTCTGGCGCCGCTCTTGATCGACGACCTGCCGGTCATGCCGGCGTCGCCGGCGGCGCTGTTCCTGCTGATCCTGGGCGAGGCGGCGATCGGGGCCTTCCTCGGCACCATCGCCCGCATCCTGCTCGGGGCCCTGCAGACGGCGGGCACGGTGATCGCCTTCATGTCGTCCATGGCCAATGCCTTCATCCAGGACCCCCTGACCGAACAACAAAGCTCACTGGTTGCCAACTTCCTGGTGACGCTGGGCACGTTGTTGATTTTCGTTACCGGACTCCACTACATGATGCTGGGTGCGATCCTTGACAGCTATACGCTTTTCACCCCTGGAAAGGTGCCGGAGATGGGCGATATTTCCCTGATGGTGGCACGCCGGGTGATGGACAGCTTTGCCCTCGGGATCCAACTCGCGTCGCCCTTCATCGTCACCGGTCTTACCTACTATCTGGGGCTGGGACTGTTGGGCCGCCTGATGCCGGCCCTGCCCGTGTTCTTCGTCGGTCTGCCGGTGCAGATCGGCATCCAGATTTCGGTGTTTATGTTGACGCTATCGGCGATAATGATGATGTTCCTGTCCCGCTTCGAAGACGGGTTCGCCGTGTTCATCGCGCCTTAGACGGGGCCGTAAGAGAATACCCATGGCAGACGAAGACGACGCCTCAAAAACAGAAGACCCGACGGAACGAAAACTCAGCAAGGCGCGGGAGAAGGGCCAGGTGGCCGTCTCCCAGGAGGTCAAGAGCTGGGTGATCCTCCTTGGTGGGACCATGGCCATGATCACCATGGCGCCGGGCATCATGGGCGACATACGTCGGACCACCGCCAGGTTCATCCACTCGCCGGAGGCGATCCCCTTCGATTTCCGCCATCTCCAATTCATGGTCGCCGAGCTGATGGGCGATGTTGCGCTGATCCTGGCGCCGCTGATGGGGTTGCTCGTGGTCCTGGCGATGGTCGGCAGC
>JAJFIG010000052.1 GCA_021775195.1 Rhodospirillales bacterium
AGGCACTGCCCCTCTACGAGCAGGTGCTGTCGGCCCACCCGGGCAACCCCGACGCCCTCAACCTCGGCGGCGTCGCGGCCTTTCAGGCGGGCGCCGTCGATCAGGGCCTGGCCATGCTCGAGGCGGCGGTCACCCATCAGCCCGGCTACGTCGACGCCCAGAACAACCTGGGCAACGTGTTGCGCGCCGTGGGCCGGCTGGATGACGCCGAGGCCGCCTACCGCCAGGCGCTGGACATCGAACCCCTCTACGTCGACGCCCAGTACAACCTGGGCATCGTGCTCGAGGCCCAGGGCCGGCTCGACGTGGCCGAGGAGACCTATGCCCTCGCCGTCCAGCTCCACCCCGACTTCGCCGAGGCCCACTTCAACCTCGGCAACGTGCTCATGGCCCGGGGCAAGCTCGACGGTGCCGTCGCCGCCTACGCCCGGGCGACAGGCATCCGCGCCGATTACGCCGAGGCCCACACCAACCGTGGCGCCGCACTGCAGGAACTGGGCCGCTTCGACGACGCGGTGGCGGCCTACGACGAGGCCCTCAAGGTTGCTCCAACCCATGCTGACGCCCATTACAACCGGGGTACGGCGTTGCAGGAGCTTAAGCGCTTCGACGATGCGGTGGCGGCCTACGGGAAAACCCTGGACATCGAGCCCGGCTATGCCGCCGCCCTGGTCAACTTGGGTTACGCCTACCAGGAACTGGGCCGGCTGGACGACGCCCTTTACGCCTATCGCCGGGCCATTGACCTGGAGCCGGACTTCGCCCAGGTGCACGCCAACCTGGCCGATGTCCATCTCGAACAGGGGGAACCCGGGACGGCCCTGGCGGTGTGCGACGCTTTTCTCGAGGGGCATCCCGGTGATACCGCGATCCTCGCTTTCAAGGCCGTGGTCCTGGACGAGATGGGAGACCGGGCGGGGGTGCGCGGGCTGCTCGGCCTCGAGCGCCTGATCCGCCCGGCACCCATTGCCGCGCCGGCCGCCTTCGCCGACACGGCGGCCTTCAACCGGGCCCTGGCCGACCACGTCCTCGCCCATCCGACGCTGGTCCACGCGCCGACCAGCCACGCCACCCGCAAGGGACGGCATTCGGGGGAATTGCTGATTGAGCCCAAGGGACCGATGGGGGACCTGGAGATGGCGATCCGGGCGGCGGCGGAGGATTACCTGACGGCCCTGGCGCCCGACCCGGCCCATCCGTTCCTCGCCAGCCCACCCAAGGGCTTTGGGATCAACGCCTGGGCCGTGGTCCTCGGCGCCGAGGGCCACCAGATCCCCCACATCCACCCGTCGGCGTGGCTGAGCGGCGTCTATTACGTCGAGGTTCCGGCGTCGGTCGGCGCCGCCGACCCGGCGCAGGCCGGATGGATCGAATTCGGGCGCCCGCCCGATCACTTCCACTGCCGGGCCGAACCGGAGGTCCGGGCCATCCAGCCCGAAGAGGGACTAATGGTGCTATTCCCGTCCTACCTCTATCACCGGACCATACCCTTCGAGACCTCGGAGAGGCGTATCAGCATCGCCTTCGACGTGGTGCCCGTGGGATGATTTCGGGGGCCGGATTGAAGCGTTAGGAAACCCGCATATACAAGCCTGGCCGGGGCTTGCGGATGCACCATGGAGTTAATCCAAACAACTTGTGCCCAATATTTCCGTATGCTACATTCGGCGCCGTAAATTGTCGTCGTTTCACGCCGAACGAGGCGCGGAGCGGTGGGAATTCGAGGGGTGGCAAGCCGCGAAATAGGCGGTGCGAATAATCAACTTGGGAGGTTAAGCCGCGACAAACGCGGCGGCAAATAATGAGCCAACAGGTTGAGGCTAGATCAGTGGCTGGGCGCGACGTTCCCGAAGAAGACGTTCTGCGCGCCCGTTTTTACGCCATTCTCGCACATCTTCTGAGCGAACCGCCGAGCGCGGACACGCTGGAGTTCCTGCGTTCCCTCGAGGGCGACGATACCGACATGGGGCAGGCGATGAAGGCGGTGGCCACGGTCGCCGGGAAGACCTCCCTGGAAACGGTGCAGGACGAATTCGCCGGGCTCTTCATCGGCGTCGTCAAGGGCGAACTCATGCCCTACGCGTCCTATTACCTGACCGGGTTCCTGCAGGAAAAACCGCTGGCGGTGCTGCGTGGCGACATGGAACGCCTGGGCATCGCGCGGGCCGATTCCCTGAGCGAACCGGAAGATCATATTGGCGTCCTGTTCGAGATGATGCAGGGTCTTATCCTAGGATCATTCGGCAAACCCGCCGACGTCGCAACGCAAAAGGAATTCTTCGAGGCGCACATTCTGCAATGGGCGCCCCGGTTCTTTGGAGACCTGGAAAAGGCCAGATCGGCCGTTCTCTATATGCCGGTTGGGACCATGGGGCGAGTGTTCATGGAGATCGAGGCACAGGCGTTCACGATGACCGCCTGATTAGGGAATATAGGGGGGGAATATCCGAATTTCACGGCGGCGCGGAACTGGCGAATCAGCATGCCACCCGAGTCGATGCGTGCGCAGTAACCACAAATAAGTTGTGGGCGATCAGCGAATGGCCCACAGGTATACTGTATACCAAGAGCAAAATACGCAATTTCAAGATCATGATCATTGGGCGAGCAACTTAGGGAGAGGCTCATGAGCGAAAGTAAAACCAAGTCAGTGCCACGCCGGGAATTCCTGAAGGCGGCAGGTCTGACGTCGGGTGCCGTCGGCGCCGCGGCGGTGGCCCTGTCGGCGACGCCGGCGCGGGCTGCGAAAGACCAGGCGACCGGAACCAAGGATGCCGGTTACCGGGAAACGGAACACGTGCTCAAGTACTACGAAACAGCGCGGTTTTAACTAGGTAAACAGGAGAGGCCTAATGCTTACCAAAAAAAGCAGCGGGGTGGCGAACGGCCCCCGTCTGCAGAAGATGCTGGCCGGCGTTGTTGGCGGTTCCATTGACCGACGGACATTCCTGAAGCGTTCAGGATTGACGGCTGGCGGTGCGGCCCTGGCAACGACTCTGCCCTTGGGGAGGGTGAAAACGGCTGACGCGGCTGCGGCGGGAACGTCCGGCACCGTCAAGACCGTGAAAACGGTCTGTACCCATTGCGCCGTCGGCTGCACGGTCATTGCCGAAGTCGACAAGGGTGTCTGGGTCGGTCAGGAACCGGGATGGGATAGCCCCATCAATCTGGGAGCCCATTGCTGTAAGGGCGCTTCGGTGCGCGACTTCGCCCACGGCGAACGCCGCCTGAAATACCCGATGAAGCTTGAGGGCGGACAGTGGAAACGGATTTCCTGGGAAGACGGAATCAATGAAGTCGGCGACAAGATGCTGGCGATCCGCAAGAGCTCGGGACCGGATTCGGTGTACTGGCTCGGTTCGGCCAAGCACAGCAACGAACAGGCATACCTGTTCCGCAAGTTCTATGCCTTCTGGGGTTCCAACAATGGTGACCACCAGGCCCGTATCTGCCACTCGACCACGGTCGCGGGCGTAGCCAATACCTGGGGCTACGGCGCCATGACCAACCACTTCAACGACATGCACAACTCGCGTGCCATCTTCATGATCGGTTCCAACGCCGCCGAGGCACACCCGGTGGCAGTGCAGCACATCATGAAGGCGAAAGAGCAGAACAACGCGGCGGTGATCGTCTGTGATCCCCGGTTCACCCGCACGGCAGCCCACGCCGACGAATATGTGCGCTTCCGTCCGGGAACCGATGTGGCGTTGATTTGGGGCATCCTGTGGCATGTCTTCGAGAACGGCTGGGAGGACAAGGAATTCATCCGCCAGCGCGTTTACGGCATGGATCAGATCCGCGCCGAGGTGAAGAGCTGGACGCCTGCCGAGACCGAACGGGTCACCGGCGTTCCCGGCTCGCAGTTGAAGCGGGTGGCACGGACGCTGGCCAACAACCGTCCCGGTACCATCATCTGGTGCATGGGCGGTACCCAGCATACCACCGGCAACAACAACACCCGGGCCTACTGCATCATGCAGCTGGCTCTCGGCAACGCGGCGACGTCAGGCGGCGGATGCAACATTTTCCGCGGTCACGACAACGTTCAGGGCGCCACCGACATGTGCGTGCTGTCCCACTCGTTGCCGGGCTACTACGGGCTGAAGACGGGCTCGTGGAAGCACTGGTGCCGGGTCTGGGACGTCGACTACAACTGGATGCTGAAGCGGTTCGCTTCCATGAAGCTGATGGAATCGAAGGGCTTCCCGGTATCACGTTGGATCGACGGCGTGCTCGAGGACAAGAAGAAGATCGACCAGCCTGACAATCTCAAGGCCATGGTCTTCTGGGGCCATTCGCCCAACTCGCAGAGCCGCCTTCCCGACATGAAGAAGGCAATGGAGAAGCTGGACCTGCTGGTCATTATCGACCCGCATCCGAACCTGGCTTCCGTCATGTCCGACCGCAAGGACGGCACGTACCTGTTCCCGGCGGCGTCTCAATTCGAGACCTACGGGTCGGTGACGGCGTCCAACCGGTCCTTCCAGTGGCGTGAGAAGGTCTTCGAGCCGTTCTTCGAATCGAAGCCCGATCA
>JAJFIG010000511.1 GCA_021775195.1 Rhodospirillales bacterium
TCTCGAGCACGAGGCCGACCGCATCGGCGACCGCCTTTTCGATGACGTCTCCCGCGACATCACCCACGGCCGCTTCGACGACCATTCCGAAGACAAGGCGGTTTCCCGGGCCCTGGACCGGTTCGGGCATCTGGCCGAGAAGGCCGAGCACGTCGGCGAGAAGTTCCTCGAACACATCCTTCGCGACCTCACGACTGGCGCCCTGGCCAACGAGGCCCAGACAGCGGCCCTGGCGGTCAGCTATTCCCAGTCCATCACGGTATCGGTACAAAGCCTGGAGATCCTGGTCCAGGACGGCGACGACACGGTCCTGGTCAACTACCAGAGCATCTCGCTCAGCGTCACCACCACCGTCGGCATCGCCCTCGCCCAGACCAGTCCCCAGGTTCAGGACGCCGAGGGCAATACCGTCGACACCGCGACCCTCGACAGGGGCCTGTTCTTCGATGCCAGCATCGAAAGCGTTTCCGAGCTGGTTGCCCGGCTCAGGCAGGCGGGCGCGCCACCGCAGGACGCCGCCCCTCCGCCGGTTGCCGGCGGCCTCCTCGACCTGGCCCTGCCGGCCGCCGAGGGCGAACCAGCGGCTCCTCCCGACGCGGCGACGGCCGCCGGCCTCGAGGCCCTGATCCTCATACGCGAGGTCAGTTATTCGGCATCCCTCGGCATCACCCGCATTCTCCTCGACGCGGCAAGCCCGGTCGCCGACCCGGCACCGGCCGATTCCGTGGAGACCGCCGGAAGTTCGAGCGCAGCAGCGAACCTCGACGTCCAGATCTGACCTCCTCCGCCGGCGCGGCGCTCGGGGATTATCATTTTCCGCCACCGGGTGTAGGCTGCCGGCATGAGAGCCACGCCGACGTTTCCGTGTCGTCCACAGCCGCCGGCGGTGGCGGCATGACCGCCTGATGGCGGCGTTGTGCCGGGATTGCGCCCACCCCTTGGCGGCCCTGCCGGCCTCGAAGCGGTGTCCCCGGTGCGCCTCACCCCGGATCGTTTCCCATCCCGACCTCGACCGCCTGTCCCTCGCCCATCTGGATTGTGACGCCTTCTACGCCACCGTCGAGAAGCGGGACGACCCGCGCCTGCAGGGCAAGCCGGTCATCGTCGGCGGCGGCCGGCGCGGCGTCGTCGCCGCCTGCTGCTACATGGCCCGCACCCACGGCATCCATTCGGCAATGCCCATGTTCCAGGCCCTCAAGCGTTGCCCCGACGCCGTTGTCATCCGTCCCGACATGGACAAGTACCGGGCCGTCGGCGCCCAGGTTCGTGCCCTCATGGGCGAAGTGACACCCCTGGTCGAACCCCTGTCCGTCGACGAGGCCTTTCTCGATCTCAGCGGCACCGAGGCCCTGCACGGCGGCAGCCCGGCCCGCACCCTGGTGCGCCTGGTGCAGCGCATCGAGGAAGAGGTCGGGGTCACCGCCTCGGTCGGGCTCAGCTACAACAAGTTCCTGGCCAAGGTGGCTTCGGACCTGGACAAGCCCTGCGGCTTCGCCGTCATCGGCCGCGCCGAGGCCACCGGATTTCTTGCCGGCCAGCCGGTGGGACTTTTATGGGGGGTCGGCAAGGTGCTTCGCCGGCGCCTCGAGCGCGACGGTATCGCCACCATCGGCCAAATGTCGACCATGCCCGAAGCGGCGCTCATCAAGCGTTACGGCACCATTGGCCACCGCCTCGCCCTGTTCGCCCGCGGCGAGGACGACCGCCGGGTCGAGCCCTCGTCACCGGCCAAGAGCCTGTCGTCCGAGACCACGTTCGAAGACGACATCGCCGATCCCCAAGCCCTGGCACGAGTACTCTGGCGCCTGAGCGAGAAAGTAGCTAAGCGTCTCAAGCAAAAGGGACTCGCCGGCGGCACCGTCTCCCTCAAGCTGAAGACCGCCGATTTCCGCCTCCGCACCCGCAGCCGCCAACTCGCTCATCCGACCCAGTTGGCCGATGTGATCTACCGCGCGGCGCTGCCTCTCCTAGAGCGCGAGGCCGATGGGACCCGCTTCCGCCTGTTGGGCGTCGGCGCCGCCAAGCTTGGCGACGATACCGGCGCCGATCCCCCCGACCTTGCCGACCCCGACAGCACCCGCCGGGTCGGTGTCGAACGAGCCATGGATTCCGTGCGCGCAAAATTCGGCGACGGCGCCATCGTCAAGGGCCGCGGCTGGTCCGGAGATCGGTAACGAAGACCTGAAAAATGCTTTAGAGACGCTGCCGGCGCCAACGCGCCGTGATCTGTTCGAGGAATGCCTCCGACGAAGTACCGTCTTCCTGCCAGGCGGCGGAAAAGGCAGCGCTGCCGCTGAGCGGCCGTTTGTCCTCGGGCAGTTCGTCGAAGCACATGCGCATCGGCACCGCGATCCCCTCGCCGACGACGATCGCCTCGGCGTTGCGCAGCGACGGCAGCGATTCGAACAGGCCGACGGTCGAATCGGACATCGTCCCCAGCAGGAATTCTTGGTCCTTCTTGCTGCTCATGCGCAGGGCGAAGACGGTATTGCACTGGGACAGGATGTCGGTCGCCAGCGCCGCCGGCCGCTGGCTGACCACACATAAGGAAAGCCCGTACTTGCGGCCCTCCTTGGCGATCCGCGACAGCGCCCGCTTGGCCGGCTCGAATCCCATTTCCGTCTCATGGGGCGCGTAGCGGTGCGCCTCCTCGCAGACCAGCAGCATGGGCAGGGCCCGGTCGCTCCACAGCACCATGTCGAAGGACATGCGGCACAGAACCGACACCACCACGTTAAGCACTTCGGAGGGGACGCCGGACAGATTGACGATGGTGATGGGCTTTCCGTCGACC
>JAJFIG010000512.1 GCA_021775195.1 Rhodospirillales bacterium
TCCGACTGGGCAACGCCGAAGTCGAGCTCGCCTTCGCGGATCTGACCGATGTTGTAGTTGGAGCCGCCGGTGGACGGCGCCGAGCAGCGGATGCCATGCTTGCGGCCGGTCTTGCGGCCCTCGGCAGCGGCCTTGTGAACCATGCGGCAGATCGACTGGCCGACGACGAAATAAACGCCGGTCGGACCACCGGTGCCGATGGAGATGAACTTCTTGGCGGCCTCGGCCGAATGAGTGCCGGCGGCGAAGAACGCCCCCGCGGCCACAGCCAGGGCCAATGTCGATACGGTGAGTTTCCTCATTAGAAATAGTCCTCCCTAGTTGAGTAACACGAAGCAAGAATTGAACGGCGAGGTCGCAACAGCCGACCACGCGGACACCGGCCCGGGAACAGGTTCAAAGACCCCGGCACGGTGAACATCCCCGTTAACGGAAGGTGACGGCGTGGGTCGGCGATTCAGCCGCCCACATGCGGGTAAACTGGTTCCCGACACTCTACTTTCGCCTCCCCGACCGGCCAAAATTGAACGTCGGCCGTTGTTAACAACAGTTTACAGCCGTTGCCCGCGCGGACAACCCAAATTCGCAGGCCGACCGGCAAACAACAACCGCATCATTGTTTGATTCCACCTTAGCCACAACAAAGTGGTGTTTGCAACAAACGATTCGCATCTATACGCCATTATTACAAATGATCTATTTCGCCGTGAGCGCGAATTCCCTCTTTCACGACACGCCCTGGCCAGCCGCCGGGCGGACCAACTCGGACAAGGCGCTGGTCGGCGCGTGGTGGGGCCACGGCCCGGCAATGGGCGTAGCCAAAAGCTGGCGCGCGGCGTCGGCATCGGCCACGGGCCGGTGGACCAGTCGCGCCCCCTCGGCCACCTGGGCAACCAGGGCGGCGTTGTCCGGCGCCAGGGCTCCGCTGTTCATGTAGCGGTTGTTTTCGAAACCGACCCTGGCGTGGCCGCCCAGCGCCGTCACCATCATGGCACAGGCGCCCTCACGCGGTCCGAAGGCACACATGGCCCAATGGCAGGCCATGGATCCGGTCACCTCCAGGAACGGAAGAAGGTCAATCGGTTCCGATACCTGGCCCTCCTTGTAGCGGCCAAGCACGTAAAGGACGAACACCCCATCGCCGGGTATCACGCCACGGCGGCGCAGGTCGGCGAAACGCGCCACCTCGTCGGCCGAATAGACGATGTACTGGGGCATGATGTTTTCGCGCAGCAACCAGGCAAAGAAGTCGGCCGCCGGCGCTTCGTGGGCTTCGTCGGGCACGAGTTCGCGGATCGCCATGGAGACCGCTTCCGGGCGGACCTCGTGGACCATGGCCATCTGCTCCTCTGGAAGATAAAGGCCGACGGCCTCACTAGTCACCTGGATGATCAGGTCATCACCCACGGCGTCGCGCACCGCCGCCGTGGCCGCCCGGTAGGCGTCGGTATCCAGGGTGTGGCCTCCGTCGCGGTCGCGCACGTGCATGTGGATCATGCAGGCGCCGGCCTCCAGGCAGCGGGCGGCGCTCTCGGCGATTTCGGCGGGGGTGATCGGCAGGGCCTGATGGTCGGCGCGGACCCTGCGCGCACCATTGGGCGCGACGGCAATGACCAGCGGCGGCCAGACAGGCTTGTCACGCGCAACCCGGGGAACGATCATCCGCGAATTGCGCCCAAGGCCGCATCCACAGTCTGGGCGAACTTGTCGACGATCTCGTCGATGTGCGCATCCTCGACGATAAAGGGCGGCGCCAGCAGCACGTGATCGCCTCGGACGCCGTCGGCGGTGCCGTTTCCCGGATAGCACATCAGGCCGCGGGCCATGCCCTGGCGCTTGACGTGGGCATGGAGATTGAGCGCCGGATCGAAGGGTTCCTTGGTATCGCGGTCGGCAACCAGTTCGACTCCCCGGAACAGGCCGCGACCGCGGATGTCGCCAACGTGGGGGTGCTGGCCCAGGCTACGGTGCAGGGCGTCGGCGAAAGCCTCGCCCTGGTGCCGGACATTCTCGAGCAGGTCGCGGGACTGGATGGCGCGCTGGACCGCGAGGGCGGCGGCGCAGGCCGTGGGGTGACCCATGTAGGTGTGGCCGTGCTGGAAGAAGCCGCTGCCACTTTGCATGGCATCATAGACCTTGCCGGTCACCATCGTTGCGCCGATGGGCTGGAGGCCGGCACCCAATCCCTTGGCAACTGTCATCAGGTCGGGGGCCACGCCATCCTGTTCGCAGGCATGCAGGGTGCCGGTGCGGCCCATGCCGCACATTACCTCGTCGAGGATGAGCAGAACCCCATAACGGTCACAGATCTCGCGGATGCGCTTGAAGTAGCCGCGAACCGGTGGAAGGACGCCGGCCGTGGCGCCGCCCACGGTCTCAGCAATGAACGCGGCGACAGTGCTGGGACCAAGGCGGAGAATCTCGGTTTCCAGTTCGTCAGCCATTCGGAGCCCGTATTCCTCCTCGCTCTCGCCGTCCTCCATGCCGCGGTAGGCGTAGCATGGGGATATATGGCTGGTCTCCACCAGCAGAGGCTGGAAGGGCTCACGGCGCAGTGCATTGCCGCCGACTGCCAAAGCGCCGAGAGTGTTGCCGTGGTAGCTCTGGCGCCGGGCGATGAAACGGCAACGATCGGGTTCGCCGATTTCGAGGTAATACTGGCGCGCCATCTTCAGTGCCGCCTCCACCGCCTCGGAACCGCCGGAGAGGAGATAAACCCACTCGATACCGGCCGGCGCGCCCTTGATCAGGAGATCGCCCAGTTCCTCGGCCGGTTCCGAAGTGAAAAAGCCGGTGTGGGCATATGCCAGCTTGTCCACCTGTTCCTTGATCGCCTGGCGAATATCGGGATCGCTGTGGCCGAGGCAGGAAACGGCGGCGCCACCGCAGGCATCGATATAGCGTTTACCATTGGAATCGATGATGTACATGCCGTCGCCGCCGACGGCGGTGGGCAGTTTCGCATGGATCAATCGGGGGAAGACATGGCTCATGGTTCGATGACCTTCATTCGGCGGCGCGCTTTTTCACGCGCCTGCTGGATTCCTTGTGCCAATAGGCGTCGAATCCGCCCAATTGACGTTCGCTTTCCTCGATCGCGTATAGCGCCGGCTTGCCGCCGCGGGACGCCATGAGGGCGATCAGGGCCTCGGCGGTGGCAACGGCGGCGGTTATGGAATGAAAGAACGAAGGGGTGTCGGTACGGATGGTTATCGCGTGATCGGCGCGCTTGGCCAGGGGCGAGACCAGGCTGTCGGTGAGAACCACCGCGGTTCCGCCCTGGTCCTTGGCGTAGTCGATGGCACGGACCGTTTCATAGGTATAGGGTTCGACGCTGACGGCGAAAATCAGATCATCCTTGCCAAAGGCCCGCAGGTCGTCGGCGAAAGTGCCGCCCCGCCCATCGAGAAGAATCCCGTTGCTGCAGAACATGCGGTGGGCGTAGTGAAAGAAAAACGCCACCGGGAAACAGCTGCGCAGCCCCAGTACGTAGACTCGCCGCGCCTTGGCCAGCGCTTCGGCGCAGGCGATCAGGTTTTCGGCGCCATTGGTATCGAAGGTCTCGCGCAGATTGGCAATGTCGGTGGACAACACTTCCTGCAACAGGCGCGGCGCCTTGCCGGCGCCCCGGGCCTGAAGATCACGGGCGCGCTCCAGGTAACCGGCGGGCCGGACCCGCAGGCGTTGCTGGAACAGCTCGCGAAAATCATTGTAGCTGGAGTAATCGAAAGCCCGCGCCAGACGCACCATGGTCGATGGATGAACGCCGGCACTCGCCGCCAGACCGCGCATGGACATCAGTGCGACGTCGTCGGGGCGGTCGAGAACATGGCGGGCGGCCCGCTGCAACTGCGGGCTCAAATGCGAAAATCCGTCGGCGATCCGCTTGCTGAGAGCGGCAAAATCCATAGGAAACCATCTTTCAAAGAAGGCCGGCCCGGGGGATGGTACCTCCAGGCATGCCGAAATTGCAACATTTTGAAACGAAATTTTGTGATTTGAAACGATTGATTCTTTCATCCCGGGCGATTTGCCCGCGCCGGGTCGAGGCGATAGGATAGCCGACCCACGACCACAGGGAGGCGTTTGGAAACCCGATGGACATCAAAGACCATATCCGCACCGTTCCGGATTTCCCGAAACCGGGAATTCAGTTCTATGACATCGGGACCCTTCTCGCCCACGCCGACGCCTGGCAGGTGGCCATGGGGCGCCTCGCCAAGATGGTGAGCCACCACCGACCCGACGTCCTGGCCGGGATCGAGGCCCGGGGATTTCTGGTGGCGGCGCCGCTGGCCCTGAAACTGGGTTGCGGTTTCGTGATGGTGCGCAAACAGGGCAAGCTCCCGGGCCGAACCATTCCCCACGAGTACGCGCTGGAATACGGCACCGACACCATCGAAATCCAGGACAACGCCGTCGAACCCGGCCAAAAGGTCGTGGTCCTGGATGACCTGCTGGCAACGGGCGGCACCATGGCCGCATCCATCGAGTTGTTCCGCAAGGTTGGCGCCGAGGTCGTGGGTACCGCCTGCCTCATCGAATTATCGTTCCTCGGGGGCCGTTCCAAGTTCGACGTGCCTTTCGAGTGCCTGATCTCCTACGACAGCTAACCACTCACGGGCGCTGAAAACCCGAACAGGGATCCGACAATGACGGAAAAGCGAAAAGGCCCCGACCGGCGCCGGATCAGCGAACGACGGTCCTTCGACGACCGCCGCCAGGGCCTGGAGCGGCTGTTCGCCCGCGACGGCCACAGCGACGACGAGATCAGGCAGGAGGCCACCGAATGGGTCCACGACATGGACCGGCAGTTGGAGGCCGAACGCCGGGCGCGAAACGAACGGCGGGAAGGCGGGGAACGGCGTAGCGGAAAGGACCGGCGCGGGAACTAGTCGGCGCCGGGCGGTACGGTGCGCGAGCGCCGCTGAGCGAATTGAAGGAATTCATGCAACGGATCAAGGGTTACGAAGCGGGTACGGGCTCGCCCGAGGCCGACGCCGCGCTGGAGGGTATCGGCCGGATGTTCGGCGGAATGGTGCCCAACTTTCACAAGGTTCTGGCCAACAGCCCGGCGGCGATCGCCGGATTCGAAAGTCTGTACCGCGCCCTGGCGAAGACCAGCCTCAGCGGGGCAGAGCGGGAGATCGTGGCACTGGAGGTATCCCGGCGGCAGGCCTGCGACTACTGCACGGCGGCCCACGCCATGGCTGCCCGCGGGCACGGAATCGACGAAGACGACCTCGGCGCCCTCATCGATGGGCGGCCGATGGCCGATGGCCGA
>JAJFIG010000513.1 GCA_021775195.1 Rhodospirillales bacterium
CACCGGCACCATGGCCTGGCGGGGCTCTCCCTCCTCGGCCCTGCCGGCTGGCGGCAAGGCCTGAAGCCCCGTCCTACGGGTTCAGGCCCATGTCCCAGAACGCCGCTTCCAGGCGGGTCGCCTGGCGGAAGGTGGTCGTCAAGGCCGCCATCCGCCCCAGCCCACCGCGGAGTTCCATCAACCGGTCCATCTGCGCCACCTCGGCCTTCGCCACCTCCTGGAAATCGGTCGAGGCATACATTTCGATCCAGTCCCGGTAGGGATTGCCGTCGAACCTTGTTTCCTCGTCCGCCATCAGTTCGGCGCCGATCTCGGCGTAGCCGACGACACAGGGTGCCAGGGCCACGTGCAGGTCGAGCAGGTCCCCCGACAGTCCCTTCTCAAGCACGTATCGTGTATAGGCCATGGTCGCCTCGGCCTCTGGCAGGGCAACCATGTCTGTTTCGCTCAGGCCCCAGCCGGCACAGAATTTGACGTGCAGATCCATTTCGACGTCGATGATGGCACTCAGGCCCGCCGCCGCCTGGCGGATGTCCGCCAGATCGTCGGCCTTGTAGGCGGCCAGCGCATAGGCGCGGGCGAAATGGATCAGGAACAGATAGTCCTGGCCCAGGTAGTGGCGAAAACAGGACTCCGGCAGGGTGCCGTCGGCCAGTCCCCGGACGAAGGCATGGTGGGTGTAGGCCTGCCAATCGTCGATGCAGGCGGCCCGCAGGCGGCCAAAGAGGGTGTCCGGGCCGGTAACGCCGGCGGCGGTCACTCCCGCTCCTCTAGCCAGGCCACGCGGATGGCCTCGAGCACCTGTTCGTCGTTGACTTTGGATGCGTCGTCGAACTCCGGCAGATCCCGCACCAACTCCCACAGGTCCGAGAACTTGAGGTCGGCAACAACCGTCCCCGGGTAGGTCCGTTCCAGCGTCGTGGCAAGATCACGCGTGTCGGTCCAGTGCAGGCCCATGATCCGTCCTCCGCCCCCCTTCGTGGAACCCCCTTAGGTCGTGCACCCAATTAGGCTGCGCCCGTGGCGGGAGCCTGATCGAGTCCATGACCTAGAAATCCACCAACATGTTGCGGGTCGTTGTCGGCAAGGAGACCACCAATCCGTCCAGTTCCTCGGTAATCTTGATCTGGCAGCCAAGCCGCGAGGTGTTGGCGAGGCCGAAGGTCAGGTCGAGCATGTCCTCCTCGTCCTCGCTGCTTTCGTCGAGCCTGGCGAACCAGTCGGGATCGACAATGATGTGGCAGGTGGAACAGGCCAGCGATCCCTCGCATGCCCCTTCGAGCTCGATGTGGTGGGTATGGGCGACCTCGAGCAACGACAGGCCCAGGGCGGCGTCGACCTCGCGCCGTTTGCCGTCCGGTTCGATAAAAATTACCTTGGGCATGGGTCGGCCCCTCGCATTCTTTTTGTTGTCCACGTTTTGCGGCGTGTCGCCCTGCCGTCCCGCCAGGGGTATAGCCTTTCGATACACGACCTAAGTATGTATGTGCCCTTCCGGACGCCGCCTTGCAACCGCTTTCCGAACCCGGTTGGCCGATCCCGTCACGAGCCCCGCCGCTCAAGATTCGGCCAGGGCGGCGGATTGCGTTTCGCCGTTCTCCTGCAGGCGTTTCCAGTGCGGGCTGATCGCGCGCAGGCGCTCGACCTCGGTAACGATGGTCTCGACGGCGAAGTCGATGTCCTCTTCCGTGGTGAAACGGCCGATGCCGATGCGCAGGCTGGCATGGGCCAGTCGGTCGTCGATCCCCAGTGCCCTCAGCACATAGGAGGACTCGACCGACGCCGACGTGCACGCCGAGCCCGACGAGACCGCCAGGTCCTTGACCCCGGTGACCAGCCCCTCGCCTTCCACGTACCCGAAACTGAGGTTGAGATTGCCGGGAATGCGCCGCTCCGGATCGCCGTTGACGTGGACCTCGCTCAGACGGCCGGTGATACCCGTGAGCAGCCGGTCCCGCAGCATGCGGAGGCGCTCGACCTCGGTGCCCATTTCCCGCTCGGCGATGGCGCAGGCTTCGCCCAGGCCGACGCACAAGGGCGTCGGCAGGGTGCCCGAGCGCAGGCCCCGCTCCTGACCGCCGCCATGGATCAACGGCACCAGGCGCGCCCGTGGGCGGCGGCGCACGTAAAGGACACCGATGCCCATGGGGCCGTAGACCTTGTGACCCGAAATGCTCATCAGGTCGATGTTCATGGCATTGACGTCAAGCGGGATCTTGCCCACCGCCTGGGCCGCGTCGGTATGGAACAGGACCTTGCGTTCACGGCAGATGGCGCCGATCTCGGCAACCGGCTGGATGACGCCGATCTCGTTGTTGACGGCCATGATCGACACCAGAACCGTGTTCTCTCTTATCGCCTCGCGCAGCCGCTCGAGATCGACGAGGCCGTTTTCCTCCACCGGCAGATAGGTAACCTCGAAGCCTTCCTGTTCCAGGTAGCGGGCGGTCTCGAGCACGCATTTGTGCTCGGTGACGCAGGTGACGATGTGGTTCTTTTTGCGCCGGTAGAAGCGGGCGGCGCCGGCGATCGCCAGATTGTTGGATTCGGTGGCGCCCGAGGTGAAGATGATTTCCTTGACGTCGGCACCGATGAGGCTGGCGATCTGGGCGCGGGCCTTTTCCACCGCCTCCTCGGCTTCCCACCCGAAGCGGTGGTCGCGGGAATGGGGATTGCCGAATTTCTCGGTCAGGTAGGGCAGCATGGCCTCGACCACCCGGGGATCGGTCGGCGTCGTCGCCTGATAGTCCAGATAGACCGGCGATTTCCGATTACCGGGCCGCGTCGCCGACGCGTCCCGTCCACCCGTCATGACCATGATGTCACCTGTCGTTCTTACCGCCGAAGATGGTGTCCGGGACTCAGACCATGAAACTTTCGCCGCAGCCGCAGCGGCTTTTTTCGTTCGGGTTGTTGAACACGAACCCGCTCTGGAACTTTTCCTCGACGTAATCCATCTCGCTGCCCAGCAGGTACATGGCCGCCATGGCGCTGATGAAGATCTTGACCCCGTCGCTCTCGATGACCTCGTCCATGGCCCTCTCGTCCTTGGCGTATTCGACCGAGTACATGAGCCCGTTGCAACCACGCGTATCGACGCCGATGCGCAGGCCCAGTACCGGCTCCTCCACCCGTGCCATCAGGTCCTTGGCACGGCGGGATGCCGCCTGGCGGGCCTGATACTCGATGGCGTTGTATTCCTGAATCTCTTCAGTGAAGTCACGGACGCGTGCACGGGACTCTTCCAGGGCCGGTTGTAGACCTGCGATCTGGGCTTCATACTGGGCGGCCAGTTTACGAGCCTGATCCAGTTGGACTTCCTGACGTTCCTTGAGCAGTCTTGCGACTTCGCGAGCACGTTCCGCTTCCGTTGCGACGATGGTGCGCTCGATGTTCTGAATCACGCGATGCTTCTCACCCAGACGATACAGGGCGATTTCACGTTGTTCGCGAAGGCTACGCAAACGCTCGTCACGCAGCGCCACGGCCGGATCGGCTTCAACC
>JAJFIG010000514.1 GCA_021775195.1 Rhodospirillales bacterium
CGTTGCCGGCGGCCGCGATCTCGTCGTCGAACACCGCCGCGGTCAACTCCGTCGGAAAGAAGCCGGGCGCCAGGGCATTGCAGGTGATGCCGTCGGCGGACCAGGCCTCGGCCATGGCCCGGGTCAACTGGGCGACGCCGCCCTTCGCGGCGCCGTAGGCTATGCCGTTGGTGAAGGCGCGCCCGGACTGCAGCGAGGCAATGTTGATGATCCGCCCCCAGCCCTTTTCCCGCATGCCCGGGACCAGGGTCTGGGAGAGGAAAAAGGTTGCCGAGAGGTTGAGGTCCAGGGTCTGCCGCCAGATCTCGGGCGTGACCGAATCGGCGGGCACCCTGGGATTGGCTCCGGCGGCATTGACCAGAATGTCGGGCGGTCCCAGGGACGCCGAGATGTGCCCGGCAACCGCCGCCAGACCGTCGATGTCGGTGAGGTCGGCGGCGACGGCGGCGGCACGGCCGCCCGCCGCCCGGGCTTCGTCCATCCAGTCGTCGAGCAGGGATTGGCGCCGGGCGACGCCGACGACCGCGGCGCCGGCGCGGACGAACGCCGTGGCAATGAACCGCCCGATGCCGGAACTGGCGCCGGTCACACAGGCGAACCGGCCGGCCAAACTGAATAGATCGCCAGTCATTCCGCCAGCGTAAGATCGAAGTGTTCGCCGGGGAACCATTTTTCGAGCCGCACATCGGCGGTCCGGGCGTGGCCCTCCATGCCTTCGAGACGGGAGATGCGGGCCGTGACCTGGGCGATATCGCGGTTGGCCTCCCGGGTCATGCGCTGCCAGGTAACGCTTTTCATGAACTTGCCGACCGAGAGTCCGCCGGTGTAGCGCGCCGCGCCCTTGGTCGGCAGGATGAGATTGGGCCCCGAGGTCTTGTCGCCGAAGGCGACCGTGGTCTCCTCGCCGAGGAAGAGGGAGCCGTAGTTGCGGAGGTTGTGAAGCCACCAGTCGAGATCGGTGCACTGAACTTCCAGGTGCTCGGCGGCGTAATCGTCGGAAATACGAACTGCTTCCTCCCGCGTGCCGACAACACAAATCTCGCCGTAATCGCGCCACGCCGCCTCGGCATTGGTGCGGTTGACCTCCGGCAGCTCGGCGATGAACCCCGGCATAAGGTCCGACACTTTCTTGGCGATGTCATGATCGAGGGAGATGAACCAGGCCGGTGAGTTGTAGCCGTGCTCGGCCTGGCCGACGAGATCCCAGGCGACGATCTCCGGGTCCGCGGTTTCATCGGCGATGACCAGGATCTCGGTCGGCCCGGCGAACATGTCGATGCCCATGCGGCCGTAAAGAAGGCGCTTCGCCTCGGCGACGAACTGGTTGCCCGGCCGGGCCAGGATGTCGGCGGGACGGCAGCCGAACAGACCGAACGCCATGGCCGCCACGCCCTGAACGCCGCCGAGGGCGAGGATGGTATCGGCGCCGCAGAGATCGAGGGTGTAAAGGATCGCGGCATTGACGCCCTCGCCGGGCTTGGGCGGCGAGCAGGCGGTTACCTGATCGACGCCGGCGACCTTGGCCGTGGTCACCGACATGATCGCGGAGGCGACATGGGAGTAGCGCCCACCGGGCACATAGCAGCCCGCCGCGCCCATGGGGATATTGCGATGCCCGGCGACGAGGCCCGGCCTGAGCTCGACCTGGGTATCGTGGGCGGCCTCCATCTGCGCCTCGGCGAAGCGCCGCACGTGATCGTGGGCGAACTGGATATCGTCCTTCAGGCGTTGCGGAACCTTGGCGGCCGCCGCCTCGCGGGTTTCCGGAGAAACCACGATCTCGCCGTCCCACTTGTCGAACTTGGCGGCGTATTCCCGCGCCTTGGCCTCGCCCCCGGCCTCGATATCGTCGAGGATCGCCTGCACCGTCGCGCGCACGTCCTGCTCGCCGGTGGCGGCGGTCTTGTCCGCTTTCTTAAGATATTCGACAGCCATGGCTGTAAGCCCTCCGGCCGGTTAGAGCACTATCCGACCAAACGGAACCATTTGACCGGGATGGTTTTGCGCCGCTGTCCGATTTACAGGATCAGTCCTGCTCGGCCTCGACGACGCCGCGGCGGATCTCGCGGGTGTGGGTGAAGACGTCCATGAGGATGTCGCCCTCGCCGCGGCGGATGGCGCGCCTCAGCGCCGTCAGGTCCTCGCTGAACTGGCCCAGAAGTTCGAGAATCGCCTCGCGGTTGGCGAGGAAGATGTCGCGCCACATGACTGGATCGGAGGCGGCGATGCGGGTGAAGTCCCTGAAACCGCCGGCGGAGTACTTGACCACCTCCTGCTTCAGGTTCTCGGCCAGGTCGGTGGCGGTGCCGACGATGGTGTAGGCGATGAGGTGGGGAAGGTGCGAGGTGATGGCCAGCACCCTATCGTGGTGGTTGGCGTCCATGATCTCGATGGTCATGCCGGCGCGGCGCCACAACTCGGCGATGCGCTCGACGGCGTCCGGTTCGGTGCCCTCGGCGGGGGTCAGGATGCACCACCGTCCCTGGAAGAGCTCGGGGAAGCCGGCCTCGGGCCCGGAATGCTCGGTGCCGGCGACCGGGTGGGCGGGGACCAGGTGAACGTCTTCGGGAAGGCGGGGGCCGACATCGCGGATCACCGACTGCTTCACCGAACCAACGTCGCTGACGATGCATCCGGGCTTGAGGACCGGGGCGATGGCCCGGGCGACGGCCTCGTAGGCGCCCATGGGGGTGCAGATCATCACCAGGTCGGCGCCGGCGGCGGCTTCCGCTGCATCCAGGGTGACGCTGTCGGCAAGGCCCAGGCGCCGGGCGGTATCCAGGGTGCGCTGGGTGCGGGCGCTGACGGCGATATGGTTGCAGAGGCCGTCGCGGCGGGCGACGTGGGCCAGGGACGAACCGATCAGGCCGATGCCGATGAGGGCGATGCGCTCGAAAAGCGGGGTCGGTTGGTCAGCGGCCATGGCTCACCCCGTGAACTCGCTCAGGGCCTCGACGACGGCGCCC
>JAJFIG010000515.1 GCA_021775195.1 Rhodospirillales bacterium
TGTTCCACAGGGCAGCCAACCAAGGCCATCCGGTAGCCCAGGCGAACCTCGGTGTAATGTACACCAAGGGTGAAGGCGTAAGACAGGACATCGTGCGGGCGCACATGTGGTTCAATCTCGCCGCAGCGGGACTGGCCTCCCACAAACAGCGCATCGCCGCGTTACGGGAACGAAATACCCTCGCCCAAAAAATGACTCCTGCCCAGATCAGAGAGGCTAAGGAATTGTTGCGGGCATGGAAGCCGACCAAGTCGAGCTTATATCCCGCCACTGGCCGTTAGTACCCCGGCTCCTCTTCTCAGGCCGCCGCCCGAACCGGAGTCAAGGCGCTTCCGGCGGGGCGGGTGGAACGGTAGAATGGGTGGGACACAGGAGGGGCCATGAGTGACACCCATGACGATCACGGTCATAGCCACGGGCACCACCACTCGGGGAGCGAGCTGAGCGAGGTCGAGCTCCGGGTGCGGGCCCTGGAATCCCTGCTCACCGAGAAGGGCTACCTTGACCCGGCGGCCCTGGACGAGATCATCGACGTCTACGAAAACCGCATCGGGCCGCGCAACGGGGCGCGGGTGGTGGCCCGGGCGTGGACCGATCCCGACTACAAATCCCGGCTGCTGGAGGACGCCACCGCGGCCATTGCCGACCTGGGCTACACCGGGCGCCAGGGCGAGCACATGGTAGTGCGCGAGAACACGCCCGAGGTCCACAACATGGTCGTCTGCACCCTGTGCTCGTGCTACCCGTGGCCGGTCCTGGGGCTGCCGCCGGTGTGGTACAAGTCGGCCCCCTACCGCAGCCGCGCCGTCATCGATCCCCGGGGGGTGCTCGGGGAATTCGGGGTGACGCTGGGCGCCGGCGTCGAGGTGCGGGTGTGGGACAGCACCTCGGAGATGCGTTACCTGGTCCTGCCCCTGCGCCCCGAGGGCACCGAGGGCTGGAGCGCCGATCAGCTGGCCGATATCGTCACCCGGGATTCGATGATCGGTACCGGGATCGTCGCCGCCCCGAGCGGAGCGAAATCATGAACGGCGCCCAGGACATGGGCGGCATGCAGTGCATGGGCCCGGTGGAGGCGGAGGCGAACGAGCCCGTCTTCCACGGCGCGTGGGAGCGCCGGGTCCTCGCCGTGACCCTGGCCATGGGCGCCTTCGGGCGCTGGAACATCGACATGGCGCGGTTCTCCCGCGAGGACACACCGGCGGCCGACTACCTGCGCCGCAGCTACTACGAGACCTGGCTCTACGGCCTGGAGAAATTGCTGGTGGAAAAGGACTTCGTCGGGCGCGACGAAATCGAGGCAGCACTGAAGGGCGGGCACGCCGAACGGACGGCCGAGCCGGCCCTCACCGCCAAGACCGTCTTGCCGGTGCTGGCCAAGGGCAGTTCGGCGCGGGTCGACAAGGAGGTGACGCCCAGGTTCGCCACCGGCGACCGGGTCAGGGTGTGGAACCGCCATCCCACCGGCCATACCCGGGCGCCCCGCTACGTCCGCGGCCATACCGGGGTCATCGACCGCGACCACGGGGTCTTCATCTTTCCCGACAGCCACGCCAGGGACGGAAACCAGAACCCCCAACATCTCTATTCGGTGCGTTTCGCGGCGACGGAGCTGTGGGGGCCGGAAGCGGCGGCCAGCGACAAGGTCTACGTCGATCTCTGGGACGACTACCTGGAGCGGTTGGAGGCGGCGCCGTGAGCTCCGCCGATCCCGGCCCAAGGGTGCTGCCGGACCTGCCCCGGGACGCCGACGGCCCGGTGTTCGCCGCGCCGTGGGAGGCGCAGGCCTTTGCCATGACGGTGACGCTCCACGCCGCAGGCCACTTCACGTGGACCGAATGGGCCGAACATCTGGGGGCAGAAATCAAGGCGGCACAGGCGGCGGGTGATGCGGACCGGGGCGATACCTACTACGACCACTGGCTGAGGGCGCTGGAGAAACTGGCGGCCGAGAAGAACCTCATCGGCGCTCCGGACCTGAGCGAACGCCGCGACGCCTGGGACCGCGCCGCCCGGGCGACGCCCCACGGCGAGCCCATCGTCCTCGGCCGGGAGCTCGAATAAACGGGTCCTGTCCTAGGGCACGACCAGGCAGGGACAGGGGGCGTGGGCTACGACCTTCTGGGTGACGCTGCCGAGGAGCAGGCCCTCGAGGCGGCCGCGGCCGCGGCCGCCGACGACGATAAGATCGGCATCGCGCTCCCGGGCCGCCTGGATCAGGCGCCGGGCTTGGTCGCCGTCGGTGCCGAAGGTGGTGACGTGCTTCTCGTCGATGCCGGCGCCGAGAGCACGGGCACGGGCCGCTTCCAGGATATCACCGCTCAACTGTTCCATGATGCGTTTAGGTTTGTCGCCCAGGTGATCGGTCGCGGTCACCTTCATGGCCTGCTCGGCGATGGCCGAGACCTGGACCACGTGGCCGACGAGCAGCTCGGCGCCATGGGCGGCGGCCAGCGCGGCGGCCGTGTCGACGGCCTTGAGTGCCGAGTCCGATCCGTCGACGCCGACGAGAATCCTGGTGAACATGGTGTCCTCTCCCCTTCAAAGTCCTGAGCAACATATATCGTGAATCCGCGGCGGATTTGAAGGGTACCGATGCCGGGACCGGACACATGGGCGCCGCGACAGTGTCACTGCGCCCACCGTTGCGCTACCCTTCGGGCATGAACGCGGGAAACCCGGCTGCGGGCACGCCCCCCGACACGGCGCCGGCGGGCGTCGAGATCGAGATCCGGGGCCTGCACAAGGCCTTCGACGACCACGAGGTGCTGCGGGGCATCGACCTGACCGTCCAGCGCCGCGACCTCATCGCCATCGTCGGCGGCTCGGGATGCGGCAAGACGGTGCTGCTCAACCACATCCTGGGGCAGCTCACCCCGGATGCCGGCGGCCTCCGTGTCGCCGACCACGATGTGCCCGGGAACCCGCTGGTGGCCCTGTCCGAGCTATCGGAAGGCGAGCTGGAGCGCATCCACATGCATTGGGGTGTTGTGTTCCAGCGCAACGCCCTGTTCTCGGGCACGGTTTACGAAAACATCGCCCTGTGGCTGAGCGAAGTCAGGAACCTGGAGGACATGGCGATCACGGCGATCGCGCGTTCGGTGCTCAACTCCGTCCACCTGCCCTCGGACGACGACTTTCTCGAACTCGACGTCGCCGGCCTGTCGGGCGGCATGGCCAAGCGCCTGGCCATCGCCCGGGCCCTGGCCATGGACCCCCTAGTAATATTCTACGACGAACCGACCACGGGCCTGGATCCGACCAGCGCGGCACAGATCCACGAGCTCATCGACACCAACCACTTCGCGCCGGAGCTGGCGGAGCGGGGCCGGACCACGGTGATCATCACCCACGACAAGGACCTGCTGAGCCGCCTGCGGCCGCGCACGGTGATGCTGCATGACGGCCGGGTCCACCTCGACGGCCCACTGGAAGCTTTCGAGGACTCGGACTCGCCCCTGGTACGCCCCTACTTCGAACTCATGCCGGGGCTGCACCGGCGGCAGTTGCCGACCTGACAGCAACTAGTGGTGGGACGGGCGGCCAAGTGTCCCCTGCCCCGGCCCGGGTCAGGTGGCGGCGCGCTGGGTTGGGGCCGGGGGGCGGTCGTCGGCGGCGGGCTGGTAGACGACGCTGATTTCGGACAGGGCCTGCTGCCAATGGCCGATCTCGGTCTGGTCGGTGACCTCGAAGGCGTCAAAGCCGCAGCGGTGCATGAACAGGAACTGATCCCGGAGCACGTCGCCGACTGCGCGGACCTCGCCGGTGTAGCCATGACGCTGGCGCAGGAGGCGGGCATAGGAGTAGGCCCGGCCATCGCCGAAGCGGGGGAATTCCAGGGCGACGACGTCGAAATGCCCAAGGTCATCGGCGATGAGGGCCGGCGGCTGGTCGCTGGAGAGGCGCACGCCGAGAGGCGCCCCGCGGGCGAGGAGTTGGTCGCGGTCGCGCTGCCAGCGCTCGAAGCCGACGATGGCGGGCTGGTCGCCGGGCACCGGGTCGTCGTCGCCGACGGTGGTCCAGGCGTCGTCGACGAACGCGCCGTCCTTAATGAGCGCCATAGAGCTTCTCCTTGAAGGGTTCGGGGCCGATGCGGCGGCAGGTGTCGAGGAAGCGCTCACCGTCCTTGCGCTTGGCGACGTAAACGTTGACCACGGTGGCAACGGCGTCGACCACAGCGTCCTCGGAGAAAGCCGGGCCGATGACCTTGCCGATGGAAGCGTCCTCGGCGCCGCTGCCGCCCAAGGTGATCTGGTAGTATTCCTCGCCCTTGCGGTCGACGCCGAGAATGCCGATGTGGCCGGCGTGGTGATGGCCGCAGGCGTTGATGCAGCCCGACATCTTGATACGCAGCTCGCCGATATTGTGCTGGAGCTTGAGGTCGGCGAAGCGGCGGCTGATGCGCTGGGCGACGGGGATCGAGCGGGCGTTGGCCAGGTTGCAGTAGTCGAGACCCGGGCAGCAGATGGTGTCGGTGATGAGGCCCATGTTCGGGGTCGTCATGGCGATCGCCGTGAGCTCGGTCCAGAGTTCGTGGAGATCGGCCTGGCGGACGTGGGCGAAGACCAGGTTCTGTTCGTGGGTGACGCGGATCTCGCCGAGGCTGAACGTGTCGGCGAGGTCGGCGACCCGGTCCATCTGGTCCGCCGTGGCGTCGCCGGGGGGCCCACCCTCGGGCTTCAGGGACAAGTTGACGATAGCGTAGCCGGGCTGGCGGTGGGGTGCGAGATTGGTGCCGGCCCAGAGATCGAAGTCGGGGTCGGCGTCGCGTTGGGCGCGGAACTCGGCCACGTCGGCGTCGAGGGCCTCGTAGACCGGCGGCGCGAAGTAGGCCTTGATGCGGCCCACTTCTTCCACCGACAGGTCGACGCCGGCGTCCTTGATCTGGGCCCATTCGTCTTCCACCAGGCGGGCGAATTCCTCGGTGCCGGTCTCGTGCACCAGGATCTTGATGCGCGCCTTGAACAGGTTGTCGCGGCGGCCGAGTTGGTTGTAGACCCGCAGGATGGCCTCGAGATAGGACAGCAGGTGCTGCTTGGGCAGGAAGTCGCGGATGGTCTTGGCGACGAAGGGGCTGCGGCCGAGACCGCCACCGACCAGGACCTCGAAGCCGATCTCGCCGCCGTCGCCCTCGACGATGACGATGCCGATGTCGTGGAAGCGGACGGCGGCGCGGTCGTTGGGCGAGCCGGTGACGGCGATCTTGAACTTGCGCGGCAGGAACGAGAACTCGGGGTGGAGCGTCGACCACTGGCGGATGATCTCGGACCAGATGCGGGGGTCTTCGATCTCGTCGGCGGCGACGCCGCCATACTGGTCCGCGGTGGTATTGCGGAACGAGTTGCCGGAAGTCTGGATGGCGTTCATCTGGACCTTGGCCAGGTCGGCGAGGAGGTCGGGCACCTCGGGCAGCTTGGGCCAGTTGTACTGGATGTTCTGGCGCGTCGTGAAATGGCCGTAGCCGCGGTCGTAGCGGCGGGCGATGTGGGCCAGCATGCGCAACTGTTCCGACGACATCATGCCGTAAGGGATGGCGACCCTGAGCATGTAGGCGTGGAGCTGCATGTAGAGCCCGTTCATCAGGCGCAGGGGCTTGAACTGGGGCTCGGTCAGCTCGCCGGACAGGCGCCGTTGCACCTGGTCACGGAACTGGACGACCCGTTCGTCGACAAGGGTCTGGTCGAACTCGTCATAGCGGTACATGGGATCGTTACCTCTGTTCTGCCGGCACCCCGGCGGCGATGCTGGGACCCCGGGAGCGGATCAGCTCGCGCGTCCCGGCGGGACGGCGGCTGCCGGTATCGGCGATGATGTCGATCAGGTAGGGCTCGACGACGGCATGGGCCTCGAGACACCGCCGTGCCACCCGCAGGGCATCATCCCCCTCTTCGGTGCTGGTGATCAAGCGTCCATCGTTGATGGACCGGGACCAGTCGCCGTCACCGGTCAGGTAGACGACGGCGCCGTCGCCCAAACGGTTGGCGGTGAGGGTGCGTAAATTCATCTCGGGGTCCTTTGCTCAAGCGGCTGCGGCGGCAAGGCCGGTGAGGGCCGGGACCTCCGCCTGGCGCACAACGGCGCCGATGATGATGACGGCGGGGCCGGTGATGGCGTTGGCGGCAACCATGGTTTCGAGTTCGGCAACGGTGCCGGTGACCACCTTCTGATCGGCACGGGTTCCGTTCTCGACGACGGCGGCGGGCATGGCCGGGTCCATGCCATCCTCGATCAGGCGCCGGGCCATAGTGGCGGCGGTGGACACTCCCATGTAGATGACCAGGGTCCGGCGGGCCGAGGCCAGCCCTGAGAAATCGACGTCCAGGGCCCCTTCCCTACCATGGCCGGTGACGAAGGTGACAGCGGAGGCATGGTCGCGGTGGGTCAACGGAATGCCGGCGGCGGCGGCGCAGCCGGCGGCGGCGGTGACGCCGGGAACCACGTCGACGGCGATACCGCGGCGGATCAGGTATTCGACCTCCTCGCCGCCACGGCCGAAGATGAAGGGATCGCCGCCCTTGAGGCGCACGACGCGCTGGCCGGCCCGGGCGCGGGCCGCCATGAGGGCGTTGATGCCGTCCTGGGGCACGGTGTGGCGGCCCTTGGCCTTTCCGACGAAGACGCGTTCGGCGCCGGGGCGGGCGAAGTCCAAGATGTCGGGGCCGATAAGGCGGTCATGAATGACGACATCGGCCCGCTGCATCAGGCGCAGGGCGCGGAGCGTCAGGAGGTCGGGATCGCCGGGCCCGGCACCGACGATGGCGACGGTGCGGGCGTGGGATGGCCCGTCGACGGCCCCGTTACGTGCCGGGGTTCCTGCCGGCGGCGTAGCACCGTGCAGCGGATCGTCGGACGCCTTGGGCGAAAAATGATCCATGGCCGTTGTTTCCCTCTTCGCGGCGCGGTGTCCCGTTCACGGCTTCGATAAACCCGCAATGGCGCCCGCCTGTCGGTGGTTCTGCCATGGGGTTTGTCCGGTGCGTTACGCTGGATAGATTCTCCGGGAAATTATATGTAATAAACCTTAATTTTGTCAAATGATTTTGTAGTATATTATTATTTTACAAAAATTTTTCGTATATTTTTATCGGTCAGGTCCTGACGCCGCCGAGGACGATGTCGAAGGTGCCGGCGAGGGCCCCGGCTTCGATCTCGGGGGCCGGGCCGAGGGGAATGATGAGGCTGGCGCGGGCCTTGGCATCATTGACGCGGTTGAGGATGAAATCGGTGTCGTTCAAGGGCTCGCCGGCGACGTACATCTGGGTCGTCCAGCCCTCGAAGCCGGGGCCGGAGACGGCGAAGTGGATGTGGGGCGTGCGCCCGGGATAGGGCACCGGTTTGATGGTGCGGAAGCGGTATGCCCCGTCCTCGCCCACCGCCATGTGTCCGTAGGCCTGGAAATTGGGATCGCCCCCGGTTTCGCCGCGGCGGTCGCGGGGGTGGTGGTAATAGCCCATGGCGTCACACTGCCAGATCTCGACCCGGGCGCCCGAAACGGGGCGGCCCATGTCATCGAGGACGCGGCCCATGACGTGGGTGACCTGGCCCGCGGCGCGCTGGGCGCGGCCGGCGATCTGGACCAGATCGGTGTCGGCGTCGAGGGGGATGGTGCGGGGATAGAAGGGGCCGGCGGTCTGCGTCGGCGTCCTGAGCAGGGTCGCGGCGAGCCCCGGGCGGACGGCGCCGAGGGCGGCCAGGGAAAGCGCCGAGGCGAAGACCCGGCGGCGCGAAAGAACGGCGGAATCGGTCATGGCTGCCTCCAATTGCCTGATTTGCAGATGGGGTGTTACTCCTTGGAGAGCAACACTACCGCGTGTACCTTGCCCTCAACTGTTCGTGAGGAGTTGCCATGGCCGACACCCCCGAATTCGACGATCCAATGAACCGGCCCCGCTATACGGGCATCCCCACCTTCATGCGCGCGCCCTTCACCGAGGACCTGTCGGGCCTCGACATCGGTCTTGCCGGGGTGCCCTTCGACGGCGGCGTCACCAACCGCACCGGGGCCCGCCACGGACCGCGGGAGATCCGCAACCAGTCGACCCTGATGCGGCGCATCCAGCAGACGACGAAGATCGCGCCCCACGAGCTGTGCCGCATCGCCGACATCGGCGATGCCTGGATCAAAAGCCCCTTCCACCTGGAAAGCAGCCTGGACGAGATCACGGCGTTCTACGCCCGCGTCCACGAAGCGGGTGTCGTTCCGGTCTCGGCGGGGGGCGATCATTCGATCACCCTGCCGATCTTCCGCGCCATCGCCGCCGAGCGTCCGGTGGGCATGGTCCACTTTGACGCCCACACGGATACCGGCGACAAGCACCTTGGGTCCCGGTTCCACCACGGCACGCCCTTCCGCCGGGCGACCGAGGAAGGGCTGCTCGATCCCAAGCGCACGATCCAGATCGGCATCCGCGGCGCCGTCAACGAGGAGAGCGCCGGGCGCTTCAGCCACGAGTCGGGGATGCGGGTGGTCTACATGGAGGAGCTCTACGAGAAGGGCGTCCCATGGGCGATCGAGGAAGCGCGCCGGGTCGCCGGCGACGGGCCGACCTATATCAGCTTCGACGTCGACGGCCTCGATCCGGTCTATGCCCCGGGAACCGGAACGCCGGAAATCGGCGGCTTCTCGACGCTGGAGGCGCAGCTGATGATCCGGGGCCTGAGGGGCCTCAACCTCATCGGCGGCGACGTTGTCGAGGTGGCGCCGCCCTTCGATCCCAGCGGCATTACGGCCCTGGCCGGAGCCACCATCATGTTCGAAATCCTGTGCGTCACCGCCGACGCGGTGGCGTCGCGCAGGAAGGGTTAGGTCCCCTCCCCGCTCCCCTCGCCGAGGCCGAAGGCCGGAGGGTGAAAAAGTAAGGCTAAACACAGGGGCACAGAGGAGAAGGAAAATAAAATGCGGCGTTGAACGCCGCTAACAATTCACTGTCTTTCTGTCTCTGTGCCTCAGTTGTGAAATTCGCGAAGCCTCCCGCCTGCGCGCCGTTGGGCAATTGCGCCTCGGCGGTGGGCGGTGTTTTGGAGTATCCTGTTTGCGGCACGACCCCGGAAGCAGCGAGGGGACCGGGATACCATGAACGATATTTCGAATCCGGGCGCGGCGGTGGAGGCTTTTCAGGCCCACCTGGCGGATGCGGCAAGCGGCTGGTCAATCGGCACCTTCGGCGCCATCGCCGAATTCATGCGCGATTCGGATGAAACGGCGGCGGTAATCCCGACGGAATCCGGCGGCCGGATATGGACGGCGCGGGGCGCCATGGCCGTGACCCTGGCACCGGACACCCTGGTCATCGCCTACGAGGGGCTGAGCAAGTACCCGGACCGTTGGACCCACGGAGTCGCCTTCTGCCTGCCGCAGGACGGCGGTTCAGGAAGCGGCCGGCAGGGTCTGAGCGAGCTCGGTCCCGATAGCGGCGCGGTCCGGAACGAGGACCGGGAGGCAGTCCTTTTCGATATGGGGGTCGGCGCTGACAATGTCGATTTCTGCATCCGCACCGCCGACACCGGCCTGATCGAGACCCTGCGCCGGGCCGAAGGTAGCGATATCCTGTCCAGCGACAGCCTAGCCATGGCGGCGCTCAAGGAAGCCAATCCACACCGGGTATGCCTGTCGGTGCTGGGGCGCGTCGAAGTCTACCAGCGCATCGGCTCCCGCGACGACGCCTCGCCAACGCCGGAAGGCCCCCACACCCACCTGCTGCCGAGCCTCTTGAAATCCGGGCGCACCCATTCCGCCAACACGCCGGTGCCGGCGGGATGGTATCCGTGCCTGAACCTCTATCCGGCGCACCCCATCGTCGACGCCCTGGGCCACGCCCAACCCTTCGATAATGCCAAGCACGCCGCCTTCCAGGCGTTGCTGGAACGTTTCGCCCCGGCCGGCTACATGAACGAAAAACAGCGCATAGCGGTGGCGGTGGCGGCGGGCGACGACCCGGCGGACTACCGCCCGGCGGGCTCGCGGGTGGCGCGGACGGCGGCGCGTATCGCCCTCAGGCAGCTGGGCCATACCGACAGCGACCTTCCGGCGCTGGCCGCCTGGCGCCGCGCCCACGGCGGCGGCGGCGAGGCCGACGACGACGGGCATTGAGGGGCGAGACGACAAATGCAGTTATCCGGCATGCCCCCCGGGCCCCGGCATTTCCAGTTCATCCCAAACTATTCCCTGCTGGTCGACGTAGGCGTACCGTGAAGCAACCCGTATCTGCCATAACGGGTAGAGGGGCGAACGGGATGCCTTGCACGGCTGCCAAACCAGTTCAGCCTGGGCATTTTCGCCGGCGTCCGTCAACGCCACGGCTCGCGCTGAATCGATGGATAGCTGGGCTCGATCGCCGGACAGATGGGCCTCCGTTTCCACAACCCCCTGGGTCGCGTCCACCGCCGCGGCGGCAATGGAAGCGTCCTCGCCGCCGAAGACGACGAGGTAGTACGCCTGTCGCGGGCGATCGAGTCGCTGGACCAGCCAAGCGCGCGCCGCCTGGGCACTGTCGATGCTCATCGCGGCGCGCGCGCGGGCGATTGCTTCTTGGCTGGAAATCGTTGCCATGCGTTGCTTTATGACTGGAGCCGGAACGATCAGATCCCCGGCTCGTTATCGTGAAGTTCGGTGAACACCGCCCCATCGATGCGGATATATATATGGTGTGCCCCGACGGTAATCATGTGGAAAGGCCAATAGGGCGATAGAGATTCACGGCACGGTTTCCACACCAGTGTCGGATAAACGCACATCGCTTCCTTGCGCAAGAGCAGCCGTCCCTTGTCCTTGGGGAGTTCAACTCTTTTGCCCACAAAGCTCTGCAATAGTTCCTTGCTGTCGCCGGCCTGCAAAAACGGCGCACTTCCTTTCGGCAAGGCGAGGGCTTGGCGGTAATTACCATATCGTGCATCGACGCTTACAAGCACAGGCACCCTGTTCCGGGACGCCTGCATCGGCACAATGTAATAGAACCTATCCAGATGGTCCAAACGCTGGACGAGAAGCGGTTGCTCAGGTTTGGTCCCCTGGAGGCTTTCCTTCCACAGCTCGCGCTCGTGAAGCCCGTATTCCTTCAATCCGGCGAGCGCACGGTTGGCCGCGTCCCTGGGTCGGATGATGGTGTCGCCGCGTAACCGTTTGTCGGGCCGCCGAACAAGACCGACCTGCTTTGCCGGTGGTTCGGGATCACATACCGCGATGAAATCACCGTTCCAATGGCCACCGGGCACGCCGGTCATATAGTCAGCCTGCCAGGTCGGATAGGTAATATGCTCGTTGGCCACACCCCGATCGCCCCCGGTGCCACAGCCATCGGTGCCACCATGTGGCGGCGGCGGAGCATCAGCAGGATCATAGAAGCTCGGGGAAGGAGGCCAGGGATTATTTACGTCAAACGCCGTGATCGCGTAAGTCGTGTCGCCGGAGCTGGCAGGGGTGTCACTCGCGTCGAAGCCCCGAACAACAATCCAATGGGCCCAACCGAATACCAAAGCGATGGGGGCCACTTCGTAATGGTGAATAGTCCAGCAGATTTTTCGCGAGATGGCATCTTCGCTGGAGAGCGCGAATAGAACGAAATGGTTGGTGAAAGCCGGCGGCCGGCGGTCGTTCATGGTCCATTCCAGGCCGTCCGGACCGGTAGCCCAATTGACCCCCACATCGGTTGTGCTATGGCTATGGTTGTCAGCGTACAAGTCGTCTTGGTCGAGCAGGGCGGCCCCTACATTGGGAGACGCAAGGACCATTTGGGCGCAAGCGGCGCCGCAGTAATAGTCGGTATCCTGTTGATGATAAGGAACGGTGAGATCTTCTTGCACAGCCATCGTGTTCTCCTTTCGGTTTTATCCTGAAACGGCGCACCCCCACAGGTGTGCCGCCGTCAAGTGAGCCGAAGCCGAACCCGTCGCATATGCGGCCGAAATCTCCCCTCCCCGCATTCAGGTTGGTTGGAAAAGCATGTGCCTGTGTTCTCAGGAGTTCCTTCGTCGCGCCGAGTCGTTTGCCCCCAAATTCAGGCGTCACGCGATTCCAGGCTATCAATAACCATATTATAGCAATGGTTTTAGAATTTTCTACCTTACGACGCCGGCCGGACGTGAATTATCGGATTCGGCGCGCCGTACAAGAAACGCGCCACTACGCCGTTGACTGCTATATGCCGGTTCAGGCGGCAGGGGGGAAGACGCGGGCGGCGAAGGCGGGGTAGGTGTCGGCGACCTCGATGCCGA
>JAJFIG010000516.1 GCA_021775195.1 Rhodospirillales bacterium
GACGCAGATGTCGGGTTGGCCGCCCTCGCATTGCCGTTCGGTGACCGGTAGCAGCACTTTACCCGCCTCGATAAGCCTGCAGCCTATGTACATTTCCCAGAACCGCGCATTAGGATCGCGCGCGAAGCCATGCCGGAAATCAGGATCGGCATAGGGCTCGTAGGCAACCCACATCGGGTCGAGCACCTGGCGAATTTCCCGCTCCGCGTCGTACCGCGCCTCGCAGAGGTTGGCATAACCGAGGTCAAGATTGTCCCCGTCGATGTCCCATAGACTTGTCACAGTTCATCCTTTCGGTCGCATGAACACACTCAGCCGGTGGTCTCCCGCGCGCTGGCCGCGCAAACCCTTCGAGACATCAAGCCCGGGGGAAAAATGGTACACTGTTTGAACTGGAGATTGTAGACCCCCAAGGAGGGCAAACGCTTAGGCAATGCGCATTCGATATCTCGTTCAGCTTAAAGAGCCGATCCGGCTCGAAGATCACTGGCCGGTTTCGATCATGGGTGGGAATTTCCGCATCGTATCGAAAGATGGGAAGGTTACAGCCTTCGAAATCACATTTGTAGGTCAGTCTGTAGACCTTGCACCAACGTTGGAGCGGCATGAAGAAGGAGATGTCAAACTCTCTATTGTAACGCGCGATACACTGCTGCCATTCGTCAGAATGCAACTAGAGAAGGCATTCACCTATCTCCAATGTTATTTCGATGTGGGAATTCTCATTCAAGAGATCGAGATCGAGTACGTGGGAGAGACTGAGGAAGAAGAAAAGCAGATCAATGTTAAGGGCTATAGCGCCAAAAGAGCGAAAAGTCTGCTGTTGCTCCCCTATGATCTTCTCACCCGCGCGATCATGGCTGCGGAATCGGGAAAAGCGCCGGAGTTTGAGGCAACGCTCGTGAGCGCGGCGCGAACCGCAATGTTGCAGGAGAGGTACATTGATTCGTTCCGCTACTCCTTCCTGTTGGTCGAGTCCCTTTACGGCGACGGAAAATTTATGACAGCGCAACTGAAAGAGGCGCTGAAGGGACGTGCGGATTTTAAATCAATGGTTACGACAGCGTTCAAAGTGCGCATGTCACCGAAACGCCCTCGAAATTCCGATACCGAAATGTTGCTTGCAGCCTCTCCGACCGTTGAGGCTGTAATCGATCATCTCGTCGAAAAAAGAGGTTTCTATTTCCACGGAAACGTTAAACGTAAAGATGCGTGGCGGCCTTATGAACAGGAAGCGGCGGAAGCGCTTTCCCTGCTCTCACTGGAGATCGCAATGCTGATATCGCATGCGGCAGCGGCACCGATGTTCGACGATACGCTTTCACAACGCCATTTCGACAACGCAAAACGCGTAGGAGCAATTATGACGATGAACGTGAGTTTCCGGTTTCGTGATCCAGACGAGAACTTCGACAGGGACGGGAGTATTAACATTAACGTTCCCGGAACAAAGGCGACGCCAAAGATGGCGCTCTATGTCGTAAAAAAATTTCTAGAGAGGTTTGAAGATGTCGCGCCCATTGCCGATTTGAAATCAGCGACCGGCACGGTCAAGGGAACGGAACAAAAGGTTTTTGATATAGAATTCCACGTTGAAACCAGTTCAGAGATTAGCGGATTGCGGGGACACAATACGTAATTCGCGTTTGCATCGGTCAAGAACACACTGACCGGCCTTCGGGGTCGGCGGCTTTCCAGCCCGGCTGGAGAGGCGACGGGATTAAGTGCTGTGTCCCCATAATTCGTCCCCAAAATTCTATGGGGCGATGGTCACAAGCGGCCACTAAATTTCTATTATTTCAAGCGAATAGGTATGTGATGCTTCCCGCGCTTGATAAAATGATACACTTGCTTGCCGATTCGTACACCACTCTCGTATTTGGGCTTTGTGAGCTTCACGCATTCTGCAACCAAAAATGACGCCCACCAATAGATGCGGAGGAAATTTTTTGATACCTGGCCCCTCCTCATGGTCGATTATCCTCCACTCTTTCTCGTATTCCCAATGCTTGGCTTTTGTGAGTAATGATTTTTCCAGGCGAAGAACGTCATCGTCCTGAATGGGATTAACTATAGGATAATCGTCTGAGTAAGAGATTGGTTGCGCTCGCGCAATAAATCGTTCTTTTTCGTCATCAAGTAATTTGATGCAAAAACCCTTATGTGAATCTGCGTAATGGGACCACATAAGGATGTCATCTGGTATCCTCGTCAGACTGAAAATTCCAATTTCCGATAGAATTTTCTCAGTACCTTCCCTTAATGTTTTTTCAACGGTTGGGTCTCGGCTCCTAATTTTCCGCCGGGCGTCTGCAATCCAACGTTGTTTTTGTTGTCTATTAAAGCCTGGATATTTTCGGCCAAGGCCAGCCGAAAAATACCTTTTTATTTCTTGATCACTTGCAGAAAATGAATAGTCAAACTTGCAATCGAAGGGGTCGTTAAACTGATCTCTCGACGAAAAATAAAACTCGTTGCCTGCGAAGATTCGCTGCGCCCGATCGATATTTTCTTCATCTATCATCCTGTATTTATACAAAAACCTATCATGATCACTCATTTGTCGATCCCATATCGGCGAATCTCGCGTTCATCCGGTAGCGCCATTGTTACGGATGCCATTGACTGCCAGCGCTTCATCTTCTTTTGAAATAACCTATCCTTCTACCACCAGAACGAGCAGATGCGGAGGTTATATGAGATGCGGGCCGAAATTAGACAACTATACGTAACCAACGTTTGCGCCGGTTAAGGTCGCACCGGCCAGCCCCGCAACCGTCCACGCCCCACCGGGAACCGCTTGCCACACCCCCCCCATCATGCTAAATAAACCAAACAAATGTTTGTTTGATAACCGTGCCGGAGCCCCAACCCGTGACCGCCCCTGTCCCCGCGACCACCGAGCCCCCCGCGCCCCGCCGCTCCCGCCGCGACAGCCGCCGGCCCCAGCTTCTCGACGCCGCCGCCCGCCGCTTCCGCCGTGGTGGCTACAGCGCCACCTCCATGCGCGACATCGCCGGCGATGCCGGCATGCTGGCCGGCTCCATGTACCACCATTTCCCCTCCAAGGAGGACCTCCTGGTCGCCGTCCACGAGGAAGGCATCCGCCGCATAACCAAGGCCGTGGAGGAGGCGCTCGACGGCGTCCGCGGCCCCTGGCAGCGGCTCGAGGCCGCCGCCGCCGCCCATCTCGCGGTGCTCCTCGACGGCGGCGACTACGCGGTGGTGGTGATCCGCGAACTGCCCCATGAATCCGCCGCGCTCCGCCGCACCCTGGCGCCCGTCCGCGACGCCTACGAGGATATCTTCCGCCGCCTCGTCGACGACCTGCCCCTTTCCGCCGCGACGCCGCGCCACCACGTGCGCCTGATGCTGCTCGGCGCCCTGAACTGGTCCCAGACCTGGTACCGGCCCGGCGGCGAGGCGCCCGAAGCCATCGCCCGCGGTTTCATCCGCCTGCTCCGGGGCGAACACTGAAAACAAGACACCAGAGAACAAGAGGAACCCATGTCCCCGTCCGCCACCATCACCGACCCGCCACCCGCCGCCGCCGAATTCGCCGGCCGTCCGCCCCGGGTGATGGTCACCAAGGTCGGCCTCGACGGCCATGACCGCGGCTCCCGCCTCGTCGCCTCCTACCTCCGCGACGCCGGCATGGAGGTCATCTACACCCCCCCCTGGCAGTCCGTCGACAGCGTCGTCGACCTCGCCACCCAGGAGGACGTCGACGTCATCGGCATCAGTTCGCTGGCCACCGACCACCTGCTGGTGCCCAAGCTCATGGCCGCCTTGCGCGACGCCGGCATGGGCCACGTCGGGGTCGTCGTCGGCGGCATCGTCCCCGACGCCGATGCCCGCGACCTGATGGCGGCCGGCGTCGGCCACGTCTTCCATCCCGGGGCGTCCCGCGACGACATCGTCACCGCCCTCGTAAGCCTTGTTCACGAAGTCCGCGCCCGCGGACAGGACGCCTGAGGCGGGATACGGAGAAACCCATGAACGACACACCAAAGGAATCCCCCTTCGCCGCCGCCCGCGACCGCTGGCAGGGTGAGTACAGCCATCAAATGCCCCCCGGCGGCGACGGGCGCCGCAACCGCTCCGGCATCGACATCAAGCCCCTCTACACCCCCGACGACTGGGACGGCGGCCGCTACATGGACGACCTCGGGTTTCCCGGGCAGGGGCCGGCGACCCGCGGCATCTATCCCTCCATGCACCGGGGCCGGCCGTGGAGCCAGCGCCAGCTCATCGGCCTCGCCACTCCCGCCGACTACAACGCCCGCATGCGCACCATGGTCGACGCCGGGGTCACGGCGCTCAGCCTCATTCCCTGCAATTCCGTCTACCGGGGCTTCGATATCGACGAGGTCGACCCCCTTCTCCTCGGCACCTGCGGCACCACCGTCAACACCGTCGACGACATGACCGCGTGCATGGACGGCGTGCCGCTCGAGAGCACCTCCATCGGCCTCAACGATCCCCTGCCGTTCACCCTGCTGGCCCTGCTTATCGCCACCGCCCGGCGCCGCGGCATTCCCGACGCCGCCATTTCCGGGACCTCGAACCAGAGCGACTACATCTCCCACTTCGTCGCCAACCACATGTTCTTCCGCGTCGCCATGCCCGGGTCGCGGCGCATCTTCGTCGACCATGTCGCCTATGCCAACCAGCACCTGCCCAAATGGAACCCGGTCTCGGTCGTCGGCCAGCACATGCAGCAGGCCGGGGCGACGCCGGCCGAGGCCATGGGATTTACGCTCAGCACGGCGCTCCAGTATGCCGAGGACTGCATCGCCGCCGGCCTCGATCCCGACAGTTTTCTTCCGCGCTTCACCTTCTTCTTCGACATCTCCATCAGTTTCTTCGAGGAGATCGCCAAGTTCCGCGCCGGGCGCCGCATTTGGACCCGCCTGGTGAAGGACCGTTTGGGCGCCAAGGATCCGCGCTCGTGGCGCTTCAAGTTCCACGCCCAGACCTCGGGCGTCGACCTCACCCGCCAGCAGCACCTCAACAACATCGCCCGGGTCACCGTGCAG
>JAJFIG010000517.1 GCA_021775195.1 Rhodospirillales bacterium
ACGTAGACCGGCGGGCCGAAAATGTCCAAGGCCCGCTCAACGATATCGATGGCCCGGACGACGCCGGCGCAAAATCCGCGTGGCCGCGCAAGAAGAATGCGCAGCCGCCTTCCATGATTGGGTGCCACGTCCTTCGTCTCCCGTGATAGCTTGGCTTCTCGGGACCCCCCGACTGGGCTGAATCTACTCATAAGACGAAAATAAGTATCGTTTGTCCAAAGGGAAAGGGCTGAATCACTCGTTTGTGATTGCTGGGGCTGGCCGGCTTCCTTTTCGGATCGTGCCAATTTGCCCCGGGTGTTGTAGGTTGCGACGCGAAAATACGCCCTGTGCCAGGGCGTGTACAGTCCCGTTCTAGGCCCCGAAATTCGACGATGGACCCATGACGACGCGCATATTGGTGACCGGAGCAACAGGTTTCGTCGGTGCGGCGGTGGCGCGCAAGCTTGTCGCCGGTGGGCACGCCGTCCGCACCCTGGTGCGCCCAACCAGCGATCGGCGCAACTTGGAGGGCCTTGGCGTCGACGTTGTAGTCGGCGACCTGACCGACAGGCCTTCGCTAGTTCAGGCTCTGGAGGGGTGTTCGGGGCTGTTTCACGTTGCCGCCGATTACCGCCTTTGGACCCGCGACCCGGCGAGCATGTTCAAGGCCAATGTCGAGGGTTCCCGTAATATCCTGGTGGCGGCCGGGGAAGCGGGGGTGACGCGGATGGTCTATACCAGCAGCGTGGCGGCCCTGGGCGTGGGCACGGATGGCATTCCGGGGGACGAGGACACACCAGTGGCATTCGAGGACATGATCGGCCCTTATAAGCAATCCAAATTCAAGGCCGAGGCGGAGGTGCGGCGCTTGATCGAGGAGGAGGGCCTGCCCGTTGTGATCGTCAATCCCTCGACGCCCGTCGGGCCCGGGGACGTCAAACCGACACCCACGGGCCGCATGATCGTCGAGGCGGCCGCCGGGCGAATGCCGGCCTATGTGGATACCGGCCTGAACGTGGTTCATGTGGACGATGTCGCGAACGGGCACATCCTGGCTTTCGAGAAAGGATTGGTGGGCGAACGATATGTGCTTGGCGGCGAGAACATGACTTTGGCGGCCATCCTGGCCGAAATCGCCCAAATCACCGGACGCGCGGCGCCGAAGGTGCGGATACCCCACACTTTGATCATGCCGATCGCCCATGCTGCCGAGGCGTGGACCCGGTTGACCGGGGGCAGCGAGCCGTTCGTCACCGTTGACGGGGTGCGCATGGCCAGGAAAAAGATGTTCTTTTCCTGGGACAAGGCCAAACGCGCCTTGGGCTACGAGGCACGTCCGGCGCGGCAGGCCTTGGCCGACGCGGTGGGGTGGTTTCGCGAAAATGGTTATTGCCCCTAAAGATTCCCTGGCGGGGAACCGTTTTGAGGGTCTTTTTGAGGGTCAAAAGACTTGTCGCGACGGGCTGATATCTGTAGGACGATGCGGAGAATTCAAGTAAGGAGCGGAAACAGAACATGATCGCAATCATGTTGGCGGCGGGTGTCGGGAAACGGCTTTACGGCGACGACTTAACCCAGCCCCCCAAGGCTTTGCTCAAGTTTGACGGCAAGACCCTGTTGCAACGGCACATCGAAGTGTTGCGGAGCAACGGGGTCAATGAACTGGTGATGGTGGTCGGATACCGCAAGGCCGATATCATGGCCGAGGTCGCGGCGATCGGTGCCGAGGACTACGTCCGGACCATCTACAATCCGCGCTATCGTGGCGGCCCGATCATTTCCCTCTGGACAGCGCGCGAGGTCCTGCGGTCAGGCGAAGATTGCCTGTTCATGGATGCCGATGTTCTTTACCAGCCGGCCCTCCTCGAGAAACTCATCCACTCGCCGCACGGCGACTGCTTTCTTTTCGATCGTCAAATTGAGCTTGGCGACGACCCCGTCCGTTTGTGTATTCGGGACGGCCATCCGGTCGATTTTGGCAAGAAAATCGAAGGCGACTTCGACATTGTTGGCGAATGGCCGGGATTCCTACGCATGTCACCGCGCATCGCCGCCCGCATTGCCGACGCCACCGATGACTTTATTGATCGGGGCGTGGTCGGAGTCACCTACGAAGAAGCCATGCGTGCCGTGCTTGTGAGCGAGCCGCCAGGGACCTTCGGGTACGAAGACGTGTCGGGCATCCCGTGGATTGAGATCGATTTTCCAAGCGATCTGTTGCGCGCCGAAAAGATCATCCTGCCACGGCTTCTCGGAACCCGGAACGCAGGCGGGGAATCCGGCGAGCAGGATCGGCCCAAGAAAGGGCAAGCCTCTGGCGCCTAGTGGACCTTGTCCACTAGATCGGTCACACCCGGTATACGTACTCCTTTGACGGATCGCGTTCGATGTCCGGTGGGTAGGACTTGTGCTTGTCTGCGTAATAGCGGGCGAGATGGTTGCCTTCGGATGCCCGGTTGTAGGTAACGTAATAGAGCCGCCGGGTCCGGTTGCTGCGGTTCGGTTCCGAGGCATGGGGGGCGTAGGAATCGAAGAAAACCAGATCACCCGGTTTGGTGGGGCAGGAGGCGAACTCCATGCCGGCCATATCTTCGTCAGTTAGCGGCTCCCATGAACGGAACAGCCCCTTCTTGTGGTGGCCGGCAGTCACATGAAGGCAACCGTTCTCCTCGGTAGCTTCGTCAATGCATACCAGGACATTGATAAAAAAACTGGCATAAGCCTCCCATCCGGCCTGGGAATCCTGATGGGGCTTGAAACCATCGCCACCAGGCATCTTGAAGTTGATTTTTTCCTTGAACAGAACGGCGTCTTCGCCCAGCAATTGGCCGACCGGGCTTCGCAATGCCTCGGTCAGCTGCCCGAACCCGGCATGGTTGGCGGCGATGTTCTCGATCCGGCAGATGATCTTGCGGTCTGGCTCCAGCAGGCTGTTTTCCCAGTAAACCCAATGCCTGCCGGGCTCCTCGGGGGTCTCGGTCAATTCCCGCGTCCAGGTTTCGATCTTCGCCGTCTCGTTCGAGCTGAAGGCGGAGCGGACGACGAGGTAGCCGTTTTTCCCGAATTCACGGACTTGCTGGTCGGTCAGGACGGGTGTTTGCAGCATGAGGTCGTGTCCTCGATAAGGTTGGTGCCGGTGCCTCTGGACAACGGACGCTGAAGCCGCGGTAACCTAAGGCTATCGTCCGGTCCCTGCAACTCCGTTGGTTGTGACCGCATTTGTGCATTCGAACAGCCAACGGAATTATGAGCGAGGCGACTGAAACCAGGCCCGAAACAACCTTGATGCCCTCAGAAATTGGGGCTATAGCCCGCGTGTTCCCGGCGAATAAACTGACCGGAAATGGAGCCATGCCGACCGACGTGCATTGGATGGCTGTAACGTAATCAGGGGAGGGATGCTATCAGTCACAATACCTGGATACACCGGGTCGCGCGGGTGGCGGT
>JAJFIG010000518.1 GCA_021775195.1 Rhodospirillales bacterium
CCGGGCTCGCCGCGATCCGCCTGTTGGGTGAGCCGCGGACCCGGCCGCGCCGGATCGGCGCCCCCCGGCCCCGGGTCCTCGACGTCGGCGTCCAGCGCCCGCTGATGGTCCGCTCCGGTACCAGGCCCGCGCCGGGCCGGAGTCGGAATCTGTTCGGGCGCCTGAGGAACACGTTTTCGCTCCCCTCGGAACCGGTGCGAGCCCTCATCGCAAGGGCCTCCGGCGGTCACCGCCGGCGCCCCGACTCCGCGCCCGCCCCGGCCCCGGCCCCGGCACCCCCACCGGCTCCGGCTCCGGCCCGAAGAAAGCGCCGCTCGCGTATTCCCGATTCCGGCGGTTGAGGCGGCGGCCGTTTCCCTACCACCGCCCGCCGGGATCGGCCAGCGCCGTTTCGGTCAGTTTTTCGGTGATGTGGTCGAGGGCGTCTTCCACCGAGTCGGTTTTGAAAAAGAGGTTCAGGTCCTCGGCATCGACGGTGCCGTGGCGCACCATGGCCTCGAAATCGACGACGTCGTCCCAGTACTGGGCGCCGAAGAGCACGATGGGCATGCGCTTTTCCAGCTTGCGAGTCTGGATCAGGGTCATGATCTCGAAGAACTCGTCCAGGGTCCCGAAGCCGCCCGGGAAGACCACCAGCGCCTTGGCCAGATAGACGAACCAGAACTTGCGCATGAAGAAGTAATGGAACTCGAAGGCCAGCTCGCGGGTGATGAAGGGGTTGTTGCTCTGCTCGAAGGGGATGGTGATGTTGAGGCCGATGTTCATGCCCATGGCCTCCGACGCCCCCCGATTGGCCGCCTCCATGACCCCGGGGCCGCCGCCGGTGCAGACCACGAAGCGCCGCCGCCGCCCGGTCAGGTTCTTGGACCATTCCGTCAGCCGCCCGGCAAGCTCGCGGGCATCCTCGTAATAGCGCGACATGGTCAGGCGCCGCTCCGCCGCCGCGACGTCGCCGCCGTGGGCCCGCGCCGCCTCCAGGGCCGCCGTCGCCTCGACCCGGGACGCCAGCCGCGCCGAGCCGAAGAAGACGATGGTATCGCTGATATTCAACTCCTCGAAGCGGGCCTCCGGCTCCATGTATTCCGACAGGATGCGCAGCGGCCGCGCGTCGCGGCTGTCGAGAAAGTCGTCGTTGCGGTAGGCCTTCACGGGCCAGGGGCGGTCGTCGCTCATGGTCGGTCTCCCGGTCGGTTGGGGGCTGATCTCGGGTTCGGTCTCATTAGACGGCAAACTCCGCCAGGTCGGGGACGGTTGTCGTCCCCTTGGGGAACGGGCTCGTCCGCCCCGGCGCCACCCGGCCGAGGAAGGGAACACCGGTGGCCTCGGCGGCGCTATAGTCGGTCATGGCGTCGCCGACGAACACCGTCCGCTCCGCCGCCAGCCCGTGGGCGGCGAGGATTTCGCGGATGATCACGTCCTTGAGCACCGGCGAGCCGCGCACGGCGGTGAAGTAGCCGCCCATGCCGCGCCGCTGGACGACCCGCTTCAGTTCGTCCTCGGGGATGCCGGAGACCACGAACATGGGCAGCCGCCCGGCGTGGGCCTCGAGGAATTCCCGCGCCCCGGCGACCCAGGCGCAGGCCACCACCTGGTCCTCGACCAGGTCGCTGTACTGGCGTCCCAGGTCCGCCAGCTCGTCGGGGCTCAAATCGATGCCGAGGATTTCCCGGTGGCAGTGGCGGATCTTCTCGATCCGCGAGATGCCCTCGTGGGCCTGGTGATGGGCCATCACCGCCGCCAGCTTCTCGGCGCCGTAACCACCATAGAGCTTGGCAAAGGCCCCCGCCTTGAGGTCGGCAGACTCGGTCAGCACCCCATCGAAATCGAAAAAGACGGCGTCGGTGCGGATGGCTCCTACTCCGCCGCCGGGTCGCCGTTCCAGCGCGCCGCCGCCGCGTCGTCGCTGTCCCGGGCCTCCACCCACTGCGCTCCCTCGGGGGTCTCTTCCTGTTTCCAGAACGGCGCCTTGGTCTTGAGCCAGTCGATGAGGAACTGACACGCATCGAAGGCCGCCTGGCGGTGGGCCGAGGCGGTAACCACAAGGACGATGCGCTCACCCGGTTCCAGGCGTCCGTAGCGGTGGATGACCAGGCAGTCCTCCAGCGGCCAGCGCTGCCGCGCCTCTGCCTCGATGGCGGCTAGCGCCTTCTCGGTCATCGCCGGGTAGTGTTCGAGGGTCATCGCCCTTACTTCCGCCTCGCCGGCGGCGTCGCGGACCAGGCCGACGAAGGCGCAGACCCCGCCGACGCCGTGGCTGGCACCGCCGAGGCGGGCCATTTCGGCGCCCGGGTCGAAATCTTCCCGTTGTACCCGGATCATGGGATTGTCAGCCTCCGGTCACCGGCGGGAACAGAGCGACCTCGTCATCGGGTCCCACCGGGTCCTCCAGTGTAGCATATTCCTGGTTGACGGCGATGCGCACCACGGCCGGATCGGCCAGGGCCGCGGCGTGGCCGGGGCTTTGCTCCTTCAACCATTCGATGAGGCCGGCAACATCGGTGACCCCGGCCGGCGGGGTCACGTCCTCCTCGTTGACTCCGGCCTTCTCCCGGAGCCAGGCAAAGTAGATGATCTTCATCGCGTCACCTCGCTGAAAGGCAGGAAATCGACGTCCGTTCCCTTGTCCAGGGCACCCAGGTCCTCTGGCAGTTCGATAAGCCCGTCGGACTCGACCATGGAGGTCAGGATCCCGGCCCCGCCCGCCGGATGTTTCATCACCGTGACCGTTCCGTCGTCGCCGGTAACCAGGCGGGCACGCAGCCATTCCCGGCGCCCGACCTTCTTCTTGAAGTCGAACCCCGTCGGCACCCGGAACCGGAACGGATCGATGTCCCGCCGCCCCGACAGCAGCAGCACCACCGGCCGCGCGATGCGCATGAAGGTCACCATCACCGCCACCGGGTTACCGGGCAATCCGACGAAGGCCGTATCCGCCACCTGCCCCAGGGCGATGGGCCGCCCCGGCTTGATCGCCAGGCGCCAGAAATGAAGGCTGCCCAGGGCCTCGACCGCGGCCTTGACGTGGTCCTCCTCACCTCGCGACATGCCCCCGGAGGTAATCAGCAGGTCGTGTTCGGCGGCCGCGCCGGCAAGGGCGTCGCGGATGGCATCCAGGGAATCGGGAAGGATGCCGAGGTCCGAGACCGCGCACCCCAGCCCCTCCAGCAGTCCCATGACGGCATAGCGGTTGGCGTCGTAGATGCACCCCGGCGGCGCCTCGTCGGAAGGATCGCGGACCTCGTCGCCGGTGGAGAACACCGCCGCCCTGAGGCGTTCGCGGACGTTGAGCTCGTTCCGCCCTACCGACGCCGCGAGGCCGATCTCCTGGGCCCGAAGCACCTGGCCGGCGGCGATGATGACGCTGCCGGTCTTCACGTCCTCGCCCCGGAAGCGGCGGTTGGCGCCGCGCTTGATGCCGGGCTTGAGGGTCACGGTACCGTCCTCCTCGACGCAGTCCTCCTCCATGAAGATGGTGTCGGGGCCCTCGGGCATCGGTCCCCCGGTGAACACGCGAAGGGCCTCGCCCCGCCGCGCCTCGCGATCCAGGGGATGGCCGGCGGCGATGCGCCCGCTTACCGGCAGCCGGGTTTCCACCTCCGGGTCGAGATCGTCGAAGAATACGGCATAGCCGTCCACCGCGGCGTTGTCGTGGGGCGGCACATCCCGGGGCGCGATGACGTCCTCGGCCAGGGTCCGTCCCAGGGCCTGGCGCAGGGGCACGGTGGTCGTTCCCGTCACCGTCGTCAGGCGCCCGGACAGCACCGCCAGGGCCTCCCCCAGGGGCGTCAGCTCGTCGCCAAGGTCGAAACAGTCGTCCCTAAGCAACGCCATTGTTCACCATTTCCCGCAGGCCGCAGTGTTCGATGATGAAGTCGGCTACGGCGGCGACGTTGTTGAGGTCGAGCACCGGAAC
>JAJFIG010000519.1 GCA_021775195.1 Rhodospirillales bacterium
CGCTCAGATCCTTGCCCCGCTGCACTATCACCGGTCCGGTGGTGGCGTAGACCGTATCAAGGGTTCCGGCGTGACGCTTCACCGCCAGGCCAGCGGCGGCCCGGGCCAGCTCCCGGTCGAAGGCGTGCCCCTCGTCGTCTCCCGGCAGCCAATCCGGATCGTCCGCTGCCCGCTTCGCGAACCCGTCCAGGCGATCTAGGCTCAGGCCGGCGGCGGCCCCCAGCACGTCGGCACCCACCGCCTTGATGATGGAGCGGACGTTGTGGCGTACACCCAGGTCGCCCTCCACCGTGCGCTTGACGTAGGGCTCGGGCAGGCCCTGGACGATGACGTTGTCGCCGGCGGGCTTGCCGTCGGCCACCGAATGCACGTCGGTGGTGGCGCCGCCGACGTCGACAACGATCAGGGGGCCCAGGCCGGGCTTGCCGTCGTGACCGTCGGCCAGAAGCTGGGCACCGTCCATCACCGCCGCCGGTGTCGGCATCAGGACCGAGTCGAACATCGCCGCTGCCTTGTCGATACCCTTGGCATGGACGATGCGGTCGATGAAGATGCGGCGAATGGCGCCGCGGGCCGGCTCGGTGTTCAGGACCCCGAACTCGGGCATGACGTTGTCGCAGGGACTGACCGTCTTGCCGGCGCCCTCCAGCATCGCCGCGACCCCGTCGGCGGCCTGGCGGTTGCCGGCAACGACGATCGGGCAGGCGAGGGGCGAGTCCGCCAGCCGCCTGGCGTTGTGCAGGATGACCGCGTCGTTGCCGCCATCGGTACCGCCGGCGAGAAGCAGGATATCCGGCGCCAAGGCCGTGATCTCTTCGACATCGCCGGCTGTGAGCTTGTAGGCGAAGGTCCCGACCAGCTTGGCGCCGGCGCCCAGCGCCGCCTGGCGAGCCGCCTCGGCGGTCAGTTCCCGGACCAGGCCGACGGTGACCATGCGCAAGCCGCCGGCGGCGCTGCTCGAGGCCAGGCGGCAGGCAAAGCGCGGCAGGCCGCCCATCTCCGCTCCCAATACGTCGAGCGCCTCGGTCAGGCCCTCGCTGACGTCACTGGTCACCGTCGATGGTCCCTGGGCGCTGCCGATGATGCGCGCGCCATCCATGTCGACGGCGCGCAGCTTGGTATAGGTGCTGCCGAAATCGATCAGAAGGGCGGTGGCGCTGCTCACTAGACCGTATCCCGGTTCCGGAAATCCTGGTCCAGGGCCTCGACCACGTCGTCGGTGCGGGTGCCCGGCGGAAAGGCGCGGTCGAACCCCATTTCAAGGAACCGTTTCTCGACCTCGGGCCAGGGCTGTTTGCCGACCACCAGATTGCCGCCGACGTAGAGCAGGATGGTGTCGATGCCGGCCTCGATGCAGAGGTCCCGGAATCCCCGGCAGTCCAGTTCCCCCTGACCGTAAAGCGACGACACCATGATGGCGTCGGCGGCGGTCTCGATCGCTGCCTTGATGAACTCGTCCGCCGGCGTCAACGCCCCCAGGGTTACAACCTTGTAGCCCGCGTCTTCCAGCGCCATGCTGAGAATCCGGTTGCCGACGATGTGGGTGTCCGACCCGATCACCCCGGTGATCAGGGTCCTTTGGGCCTTGGTTGTTGTGGCTTTTTCGCCCATGTGGGAACTCCGCTTCCTGCTGCCCCGTCCGCGTCTTGCCATTGGAACAGACCAGCGGACGGATTAAAAACAAATTGCCCCGTCACGGCAAGGCATCCACCGAAAGGACCCGTCATCAGCACATCACCGTCACCGCCTCCCGAGGTGCCGCCCTATGCCGACCCCCGCCAGGCCTACTTCGCCGGCCTGATCGATGCCGTCGGCCTGCCGGCGCTGGTCGTCCTTGGCAGCATGATCGGTTTCGGTTCCCTGGCCCGGGAGAGCGGCTTTGCTCTCTGGCTTGCCGTCGCCACCACCGGTGCCGTCTGGAGTCTGCCCGGCCAGATGGCCATGGCCGAGCTTTACTCCGTCGGCGCTTCCGCCGCCGCCATTGCCGTCGCCGTTTCCGTCGCCAACCTCCGCTTCCTGCCCATGGCGCTGGCCATGCTGCCGGTGTTCCGCCAGGGGGTCAGGCACCAGGGCTGGAACTATATTCTCGTGCTGCTGCTGTCGGTGAATACCTGGACCGGCGCCATGCGCCGCTGCCCGCACCTGCCCCATGACCAACGCGCCCCGTACTACCTCGGTTTTTCCACCGTGTGCATGGGAGCCGGTCTCGTCGGCACGGCGGCGGGCTTCGTTCTTGCCGGGGTCCTGCCGCGGACCGTCACCCTGGGACTGGTCTTCCTCAATCCGATCTATTTCGCCCTGGTTTTCGCCGACGTGCGCCAGCGGTCCGGCGTCCTCGCGCTTGCCGCCGGCGCCGTGATCGGGCCACTGGTCCATCTTCTGTCGCCCGTCTGGGGACTGGTGGTCACCGGTGTCGTCGCCGGCACCGCCGCCTATCTGCTGGACGAGGCCTTGGAGCGCCGCCGTGCCTGACCCCCAACCCTGGTTCATCCTGGTGGTGGCTTTCGCCGCCAACTATCTGTGGCGGGGCCTCGGCGTCGCCATATCCGGGCACATCAGCCCCACCGGCGGCCTCTTCAAGTGGGTTTCCTGCGTCGCCTACGCCCTTCTTGCCGGACTGATCGCGCGCATCATCGTGCTCCCCGTGGGCCTCCTCGCGGCGACTCCGCTGATCGACCGCCTGGGGGCGGTGGCGGTGGCCATGGGGCTGTTCTTCCTCTTCCGCCGCAACCTGGTGCTGGGCACGGTCGCCGGCGTTGCGACCATTGTCGCCCTGACCTTGATCCGGGCCTCCTGACCGCAACCACGGGAACGTTGACTGAATTGCCGCCTGGGCGTCAAACTACCGGTCCATTTCCCCGGAAGGGAGTGCGCCATGGGACGGGTTCTGGCCGGCATCACAGCAGTGGTGTTTATCGCCGCCCACGTCATCGGAACGGTCGACGCTGCCCCGCCCAGGGACCGCTGCACCGCACCAGGGCCAGTGTGCGCCGCCCGTGCCCATGTCTTCCACATCGCCTCTTTCGATCCCGTTGCCAGCGCCGTTCTCATTGCTCCCGGACTGCTGGTGACCAACCGTCACGCGGTCGCCGACAATCCCGGGGCCAAGGTGCGGCTTGCCGACGGGCGCACCCTGACGGCCCGGGTCGTCCCCACCGCCTACGGCGGCGACTTGATCTTGCTTCGCGCCGAGGGCCTCGACGGACCGCCGTCCCCGGTGATGGCAGTGGCAACTGCCGGTGCCGCCGTCTACACCGTCGGCATCGACGTCGGCCGCCAGCGCCCCCAGGTCTACGCCCCGGGCCAGGTCACTCTCGAGCCGGCGCCCGGCAAACCGCTGGCCCGCCTGCATCACACCGCCTACAGCCAGCCCGGCAACAGCGGCGGCGCCCTGATCGACGAAAACGGGCGCCTGGTCGCCATCGTCACCTCCGGTGGCGAGGGCCTGCACGAGGCCATCCCGGCGTCGGAAATCGCCGCCCTCCGAGCCCTGAGCGGTCCCCAACATATCGAGGCAGGCGGCCGGCTGGGCGCCGCCTACCGCGCCTGTACCGAGGCCCTGGAGCGGGCCGCCGGAGGCAGGCAACCCGGTCAGCCTCTGCTGGTCGAGATCAAGGCTGCCTGTACGGCCAGCAACAACCGCCAGTTCCTCGACCTCGCCGGCCAGACCTTCGGTCGCGCCCGGCGCCTGGACGAGGCCGCTGCGCTGTTCGTCCGCGCCCTGGACCAGGACCCCCACGCTCTCAATTCCCGCCTCGGGCTGGTGATCACCCTCTCCTTCGCCCGCCGCCACGCCGATCAGGTTCCGCACCTGGACTGGCTGCTCGGCGTCCTGCCCGCCGATATGCGGGTCTTGCGCATGGCGGTACAGGCCGGCAAGTGGTCGGGCGACAAGGACCTTGCCCGCCGCGCC
>JAJFIG010000520.1 GCA_021775195.1 Rhodospirillales bacterium
CCGCCCGGGGTCCTGCGCCAGAACGTCACCAGCCCCGGCGGCACCACCGCCGAGGCCCTCGCCGTCCTGATGGCCCCCGACGCCTGGCCCAGGTTGGTCGACGAGGCGGTCGCCGCCGCCACTCGGCGCTCCCGCGAACTGGCGGGCTGACGCTCCGGGGAATTCTCTGAAAGGAAAGTTTCTAGTAACCGCGATCGGCGAGGGACGCCGGCATGAGCTCGCGCAAATGGGCCAGGGCCCGCGCCTCCAGTTGCCGCACCCTGTCCTTGGAGACGCCGAGTTCGCGGCCGATGGCGTCGAAGGTCTGGCGGGCCTCCTCGAAATAACGCCGGCGGATGATGAAGGCTTCCCGCGGCGGCAGCATGGCCAGCGCCCTATCGACGGCGTCGCTGAGGAACCGCCCCTCGCTGGCCTCGGCCAGGTGTTGTTCCGGCGTCGGGGTATCGCAGGCGATGGTGTTCACCCACGGTTCGCCGCCATCCTCGCCGCCCCCGTCCAGGGGCCGGTCCAGGGACCAGTCGCCGGCGGCCAGGCGCCGGGCCACCGCCATCACCTCGGTCGACGTCGTGCCGAAGCCGCGGGCCAGGCGGGCGCCGATCTCGTCACTGATGGTCCCGGCATCGTCGATGATCTCGGCGGTCATCTGCCTGAGGCGCAGGAACAGGGCCTTCTGGGCATTGGTGGTGCCGATGCGCACCAGGGACCATGAGCGCACCACGTGGTCCTGCATTGCGGCGCGGATCCACCACATGGCATAGGTGGAAAGCCGCACGCCCCGATCCGGATTGAAGCGCTGCACGGCCTGGATCAGGCCGATGGTCCCTTCCTGGATCAGGTCGCTCATGGGCAGGCCCGACCCCCGGTAGGTGCGGGCGATCTTGATCACGAAACGCAGGTGGCTGACGATCATGCGCCGTGCCGCTTCCAGGTCGCCGGCGCCGGCGCGGCGCGCCAGATCGCGTTCCTCGTCGCGGCCGAGCATGGGCTCGCGCGCCGCCTCCCGCAACAGCGCCTCTCCGACGTGGGTCTGCGGATCCTTCATAGGGCCCAGTTCCCCTCGTTCCCTGTCAACGCACTGGCGTATCGTCGGTTTCCTTAGCCCAACATTATACGTAGAATTGGCCGTAAAGCCCGACACAATTTGACCCGTCGGCAATACAGGGAGGGAAGGAGCCATGGCACGCAAGGCTGACGGCAAGGCCCGCAAGGGCAAGGCGCAAAGCGCCGATATCCCCGACCGCATCGTATCCGCTGCCCTCGAACTGGCCGCAAGCCGGGCCTGGTCGACGATCAGCCTCGCCGACATTGCTGCCCACGCCGGCCTGACCCTGGCCGAGGTCCACGGCGCGTTCCCGTCCAGGGCCGCCATCGTCGGCGCCTTCCTGGGCCGCGTCGACGGCGAGGTTCTGGCCCTTGGCGCCGCCGACCCCGACGACGGGCCGGGGGAACGGCTGTTCGACATTATCATGCGCCGCTTCGATGCCATCACCCCCCACAAGGCGGCGGTCGCGTCCATCGTCCGCGGCACCCTGTGCGACCCCTGTGGCGCCCTGTGCGCGGTTCCCGGTTTCCTGAATTCCATGGCCTGGATGCTCGAGGCCGCCGACATTTCCTCCGCCGGGATCACCGGACTCCTGCGCATCAAGGGGCTGGCGCTGGTCTACCTCGACACCCTTCGGGTGTGGCTGGCCGACGATACCGACGACCTGTCCAGGACCATGGCCGCCCTCGACCGCAACCTGCGCCGCGCCGGATCGCTGGCCGCTCTCTGTGCCGGCGTCGGCCGCCGCGGCGATGACGGGGAGGCGCCCGCCGCCGCCTGACCGGTTTGGGCTGGCGGGCAGGCCGTGGAGCCGCATTGTGCACTGCAACAAAATAGGTTGACAGGTTGCATGACCGCCCCCATATTGTCGCCATTGTGCAGCGCAACAAAACCCCAGCCCGTTTGGAGACAAGGACCATGGCAAAGAGCAATAACCCCTTCGCCGAATTCGACGTGACCAAGATGATGGTTGCTTTCGACCCCACCAAGATGATGGTTGCTTTCGACCCCAACAAGATCGCCAGCCAGTACAAGCTCCCCGAGATCGACGTGAACTCCCTGGTCGACTATCAGCGCAAGAACGTGGAAGCCCTGACCGCCGCCAACAAGATGGCCCTGGAAGGCGTCCAGGCTGTTGCCAAGCGTCAGGTCGGCATCCTTCAGGAAACCGTTGCCACCGCCACCGAAGCGATGGAAGCCCTGGGCAAGTCCGGCAGTCCCCAGGATGCGGCCGCCAAGCAGGCGGACCTCGTCAAGCAGGCCTTCGAGAAGACCATCGCCAACATGCGCGAACTGACGGAATTGACGGTGAAGTCCAACACCGAAGCGACCGAGACCATCAACAACCGCATTGCCGAGGGTCTCGAGGAAATCAAGGCGCAGGCGCTGAAAATGAACTAAGCCGTTTCAGCCGTCTTCGTGACCGACAAGGGCCGCCCGTTCCGGGCGGCCTTTTGCGTTGCGCGGCGACGTCGGTCCCGGTTTATTGGACAGGGTTCGGTCCTCGCGG
>JAJFIG010000053.1 GCA_021775195.1 Rhodospirillales bacterium
GGAAACGACGGCATCGTAGGACTCGAGGTCGTCGGCGATGGCGTCGATGTATTCGGTCTCGCATTGGCGCTGAACGGTGACCTCGTCGACGGTCAGGGGCTCGCCGTCGACTTCACGGGCCATGCGAAGCGAGGACGACAGGACACCGACCTCGTGGCGGCCGCCGGCGAAGCAGACGGTGACGCAGGTGCCGCAGCCCACGGTCAGCACCTTCTTGGCCTCCTTCAGCATGGTCTTGATTTCATCCAGTGGTTTCTGTTCGGCGACAATCATGCCTCACCTTCCTTCCTGACCGCCCATGGCGGGCGCCCGGCCCTGCCCGCCCAAAGGCCCGCCACGGCAGGCGCCGCGGGCGATGGGCGACGGGCCCAGTTCCTTGATCGCTTCGACGAATTCGGTCGCCTTTTCGGCGAATTGCGCCCCCATGGCGGCGGAGATGTTGATCATGCGGGCACGCTGATCCTCCATGCCGATGGTCTTCAGCAGGCCGGTGACGTGATCGACCCGCTGGCGGGCGTGGGCGTTCCCCTTGATGTAGTGACAGGTCCCGGGCAGACACCCGGCGACCATGACGCCGTCGGCGCCGTCCTCGAGGGCATGGAGGATCTCGAGGACGTTGGCGCGGCCGGTGCAGGGGAGCTCGACGATCTTGACCGAGGCGGGATAGGAGACCCGGCCGCCGCCGGCGAGATCGGCCGCGGCGTAGGCGCAGTGGCGGCAGCAGAAGGCCACGACCTCGGGCTTGAATTCCCCGTTGGCGCTCATCGCACGCTCTCCCTCTCGAACAGGGCGTCGACCTTGGCCCCGACCTGGCTGTCAGTGTAATGGCGGAGCTGGATGGCCCCGGCGGGACAGGCGGCGGCGCACAGGCCGCACCCCTGACACAAGGCGGATTCGATGTTGGCGGCGCCGAGAATGCCGCCGACACCGGTACTATTCGGTGAAATGCGCGGCGCGCTGTAGGCGCAGACCCGGATACAGGTCAGGCAGGATACGCACAGGGCGCTGTCGACCTCGGCCACCGGGCCGCCGGTGGTGATGGTGTCGCGCGACAGGATGGTCGCCGCCCGCGCCGCCGCCGCCTTGGCCTGGACGATGGATTCCTTGAGCAGCTTGGGATAGTGGGCGAGGCCGGCCATGAAGACCCCGTCCGACAGGAAATCCACCGGGCGCAGCTTGACGTGGGCCTCCATGAAGAAGCCGTTCATGTCGACGGCGACCTTGAGGCGGTCGGCGAGCTCCTGGGATGCCTTCGACGGCACGATGGGGGTGCTGAGAACGACCATGTCGGGCTCCATGGTCATTTCTTCGCCCAGCACCTCTTCCCAGGCCCGGACCTGGAGGGCGCCGTCGTCGCCGATCGAGACCTCGGGCGGACGGTCGTCCTCGTAGCGCAGGAACATCACGCCCTGTTCGCGGGACTGGGTATAGAGGCGCTCCTTGAAGCCGTAAGTGCGGATGTCCTTGTAGATGACGGTGATGCGGGCCCCCGGGTTCTGGCGCTGCAGGACGAGGGCGTTCTTGAGCGCCGTGGTGCAGCAGATGCGCCCGCAATAGCGGTCCGCCGGCCCGACGCAGAGGATCATGACGATGTGACGCGGCAGGGTGACCTCGCCGCCGTTCTCGTGCTCTGCCAGCACGGCCTCGAACTGCTGTTGGGTGACGATGCGGGAATCGGTGCCGTAGCCGTATTCGTCACCCCGGTATTCGACGCCGCCGACACAGACCACGGTGGCGCCGTGGTTGATCTGGATCCGCTCGTCGCGCCCAGCGAAGGAGAGGGTCGAGGTGAAATTGCCCATGAAGCCCTGGGTGGCGGCCAGTTCGGCGCGGTAATGAACGGTGATGGCCGGCTCGGCCTCGACCCGCTCGACGAGTTCGTCGAGGAAGGCCTGGGGACTGAGGTATCCGTCGCCGTCCGGTGGCGCCAGATCGCCGCCGGCGCCGAATTCCTCGAGGCCGTAGTGGACGTGGCGCAGGGCGCCGCCGAGGCGTTCCTCGCGTTCGATGATATCGACCGGGAAACCCTGGTCGGCGAGGGTCAGGGCCGCGGTCATGCCGGCGGCGCCGCCGCCGATCACCAGGGCGCCCCGCTGCACCGGCATGCTGCCCGTCGCCAGGGGCTGCTGGTTGACGACCCGGGCCACCGACATGCGCACCAGGTCCTTGGCCTTGCCGGTAGCCGCGTCCCAGTCGTGGGAGTGGACCCAGGAACACTGGTTGCGGATGTTGGCGATATCGAGCAGGTACGGGTTCAGTCCCGCCGACTGGATACTCTTGCGGAACACCGGTTCGTGGGTCAGCGGCGTGCAACTGGCGATGACGACCCGGTTGGCGCCCAGTTCCTTCACCTTCTCGGTGATGTGGACGACGCTGTCCTGGGAGCAGGCATAGAGGTTGTCCTCGGCGTGGATTACCCCGGGAAGGTCGGCGGCGTACCCGGCAACGTCGGGAACATCCAGGTAGCCGCCGATGTTGCTGCCGCAATGGCAGACGAAGACCGCGACCTTGGGGTTTTCCTGGGCGATGTCGCGCTCGTCGGGGAAGACGGCCTCGCGGGTCAGCGAGCCCCGTTTCGATCGCAGCAGGGCCCCGGCCTGGGCGGCGGCGCCGCTGGCGTCGAGCAGGGATTCGGGGATGTCCTTGGGCTCGACGAAGGGCCCGACACCGTAGATGCCGGGGCGGCTGGTCTGCAGGGGATCGTACTGGACGGTCTTGCAGAAGCCGTATTCGTCGACCTCGACACCGAGGCGGTGGGCCAAATCGCGGGTGCCTTCGGCGATCTCCATGCCCACCGAGAGCACGACCATATCGTAGGCTTCCTCGCGGATGCGCTCGCCGCCCGGGGAACTCCCGCCGGCGCCCCGGTCCATGTACTTGAGGATCAGGTTGCGGGACGCCGGGTCCTCCTTGATGGACGAGGGCCGGCAGCGGATGTAGTCGATGTTGTGCTTGACCCGGGCGGTCTCGTAATAGGCCTCGTAGCCCTTGCCGAAGGAGCGCACGTCCATGACGAAGACGTCGATCTCGGTGTCGGGCCAATGGCCCTTGGTCATGGTCGCTTGCTTGGTCGCGTACATGCAGCAGACCGACGAGCAGTAGTCGTGGGAGGCATCGCGGGAGCCGACGCATTGCAGGAAGGCAATACGCATGGGTCGCTGGTCGTCGGAGGGGCGCAGGACCTTGCCCGAGGTCGGGCCCGAGGCGCTGAGCAGGCGCTCGTACTGCAGCGACGTGAGGACGTTGGGATAGCGCCCGATGCCGTACTCCTGGGCCCCTTCGGCCTCGTAGGCCTTGTAGCCCGGCGCCAGGACGATGGCCCCGACCGAAACCTCGTGGGTGCGGTCGGTCATATCCAGGTCGATGGCGTCGAAGCCACAGGCATCGACGCAGGCATTGCATTCGGAACAGATTCCGCAGGCCAGGCAGCGAGCGGCCTCGGCCCGGGCCTGGTCCTCGGTGAAACCGATCTCGACCTCGGAAAAGCTCTCCATTCGGGTCTCGCCGGGGAGCTTGGCCTCGTGGATTTGCGGTGCCGGCTTGATGCGGCCGTCGAGGACGCGGGCATCCAGTTCGGCCTGGGTGAAGGTGGCGACCGGTTGTTCGGGCTCCGTCCCGGCGGGTTCGGTCTCGCCCCGCAGGTGGCGGCCCATGGCCTCGGCGGCGCGGTGGCCATCTGCGACGGCATTGATGACGAAGGAGGTGCCGCTGATGGCGTCGCCGGCGGCGAAGACGCCGGGGCGATCGGTGGCAAACGAGCGTTCGTCGACGTGAACCGTGCGGTTGGGGTTGAGGGTGACACCGCTGCCCTCGGGCACGAAGTCGAGCCCCACCGTCTGGCCGGCGGAGAAGATGACGACGTCGGCGGGAATGACGTGCTCGGACCCGGCAATGGGGTCGGGGGTCCAGCGTCCGTCCTCGCCGATGTCGAAGCGGTTGACCCGCCGGCATTCGAGGCCGGCGACCCGGCGGTTGCCGTCGTCGACGACGCCGAGGAAATCGAGGTCGTGGTGAAGGGCAATGCCCTCCTCGCGGGCACCCTCGGCCTCGGCGGGGCTGGCCGGAATGTCGGCTTCGCTTTCGCGCATGGCGATCTGGACGTCGGCGGCGCCGAGGCGGCGCGCCGTTCGCGCCACGTCCATGGCAACGTCGCCGCCGCC
>JAJFIG010000521.1 GCA_021775195.1 Rhodospirillales bacterium
CCGGCCATCGGCAAGGCCGGGGACCGCCAACTCGGCTGCGCGCTTGAGTTCCTGCATGCCGGATCGACGGAGAAGTTCCTGGCCGCCCTCGGCCTGCACCACTCTTTATAAGGCTGGGCGCCGCTTTCGGCCTCGCGGCGTCGCTGGCGTTCGTACCCGAGGACCAACAATAAGAGGCGAGCCCCATGTCCAAACTGGTCGCGCCCCATGGCGGCGGCGAACTGATCCCTCTTTTGGCTGGTGGCAAGGCCCGGGACGACGCCAGCGCCCGCGCCCTGACTCTGAAGTCCGTTCCCATGACCAGCCGCGAGACCTCCGACGCCATCATGCTGGCCATGGGCGCCTACACGCCCCTTAACGGGTTCATGGGCGAGGCCGACTGGCGCGCCGTGTGCCTGGACATGAAGACCAAGGGCGGCATTTTCTGGCCCATACCGATCACTCTCTCCGTCGACAAGGACCTGGCTGGCGGTATCGTCCTCGGTGACGATGTCGCCCTCACCGACGGCGAATCCGGCACCGTCATGGGTTTCCTTCGCGTCGACGAGAAATACACCATCGACCGGGCCCTCGAATGCCGCGAGGTCTACCGCACCACCGATGGCGCCCATCCCGGCGTCGCCAAGGTATTGGAGCAGGGCGACGTCAACCTCGCCGGCCCCGTGACCCTGGTCAGCGAAGGCCCCTATCCGGTCCTGTTCGAGCGCCTGTTCCTGCGTCCCGCCGAGTCCCGGGCGCTTTTCGCCGAAAAGGGCTGGTCCCGGGTGGCGGCGTTCCAGACCCGCAATCCCATGCACCGCAGCCACGAGCACCTGGCCAAGATCGCCGTCGAGGTAACCGACGGGGTTTTCATCCATCAGGTCCTGGGCAAGCTCAAACCCGGCGACATCCCCGCCGAGGTCCGGGTCGAGGCCATCGACGCCATGATCGACCACTATTTCGTCCCCGGCACCGCGGTGCAGGCCGGTTATCCCATCGAGATGCGTTACGCCGGACCGCGCGAGGCCCTGCTCCACGCCCTCATCCGCCAGAATTTCGGCTGCTCGCACCTGCTGGTCGGGCGCGATCATGCCGGCGTCGGCGACTACTACGGCCCCTTCGACGCCCAGAACATCTTCGACGAACTCTGGGACGGGGCCCTCGAAACCCAGGCCCTGAAGGTCGGTGAGACCTTCTATTGCGAACGCTGCTACGGCATGGCCACCGGCAAGACCTGCCCCCACGGCGCCGAGCACCGGATCTCCATCTCCGGCACCCAGCAGCGCGCCATGCTCGCCGCCGGCGACGACATCCCGCCCGAATTCAGCCGCCCGGAAGTGGTCGTCATCCTCAAGGCCTTCTACGCCAACCAGAAGTAGGCCGCACCGCGCCGGCGTCAGTGTGAGCGGTGCGGGATCGCCGAAATCGGCGGACTCGAATTTTCATCAAACCTCCAGGTTTCCCATCGGCCACTCGAGCGTGCGCCGATCGCGAACGGGTTCAGATATCCAGCGCCACGCCAAAACGGTTATTTGTGTAAAATCAAAACGTTGCCACAAATATTTAAATTATAAAATAAAAAAGTATTGATTACTTGATTTGGATCAAAGACAAAGTCCGTTTTTACTGATTATAAAAGCCTAGATTTTTCGCTTGCGTTTAAACGAACCGTGGCACGGAAATATCTCGTGCCCGGCACCTGAGATACGGCGGCAGGGAGTACGACATGCCTTTGCTCCGCCATCCCCTGGTTCCCTTATTGCACCCGATGATCGGTTCGGCTGTGGTCACGACCGTTTCGTGTTCCCGCCGGTCGCGCCAGCGGGAATACCCGGCACGGCGCACGACCTGAGCCCTTTGGGCGGGTCTGGCGTCAAACGTGAAAAAAGCAGTTGTGGGAGAAACAGATGCTTATCACCCGAAGAGCGTTCATCAGAGATTCGAGCATTCTCGCCGGGCTCACTGCGGTCGCCGGCAATTTTCCGGCCATAGCCAATGCGGCAGCCAAGGCGAAGAGCGGGGCGGGCGCTCCGGGCGCGACGTACGTCAAGTCGACCTGTGCCCATTGCGTCAACTTCTGCGGGATTTCGGTAAAGCTCGAGAACGGTGTCATCCGCACCATCTATCCCGACGAGGCCCGCGGCGAATATTTCAACAAGGGCATCTGTCCCAAGGGCGTGTCCGGCGTCTTCAACACCTACAATCCGTATCGCGTCAAGGCGCCCATGAAGCGGACCAACCCCAACAAGGGCATGAACGAGGACCCCAGGTGGGTCGAGATTTCCTGGGAGGAAGCCTTTGACACCATCGCCGGGCGCCTGAACAAGATCAGGAAGGAGGACCCGCGCAAACTGATCTGGCAGCACGGTCACGGAAAGTACCTGATCGGCGACAAGTTCCCCAAGGCCTTCGCCTCGGCCTTCGGTACACCCAACCTGGTGCACCGGACGACGACCTGCGAGGCGGCCCGCCACGTCGCCGACGAGGTCACCTGGGGCTACCACGGATTCCTTCCCGACCTCAGCCATTGCAACCTACTTCTGAACTTCGGCGCCAATTACCTGGAAGGCGGGCAGTTCTCCCGGTGGCTGGACCATGCCACGGCCGACGCCCAGGAACGGGGCATGAAGGTCGTTGCCATCGAACCGCGGCTGTCACCAACCGCCGCCAAGGCCGATGAGTGGATTCCCATCCGCCCGGGCAAGGACGTAGTGCTGTTGCTCGGCATGGCCAAGATTCTCATCGACAAGGGGATGATCGACGAGGCCTTCCTCGCCACCTACACCAACGCCCCCGACCTGGTGGGAGCGGACGGCAAGGTCCTGCGCGACGGTGACGGCAAGTCCCTGGTCTACGACGCCAAGAGCAAACGCGCCATGCCCTATACCAAGGGCGTCGTCCCGACCCTCAGGGGCACCTGCACGGTCGACGGCAAGTCTTGCAAGACGGCGTTCGACGTCTTTGCCGAAAGCCTCGAGGGGATCACGCCGGCGTACGTCGAGGAGGTGGCGGATGTCCCGGCATCGACCGTCGAGCGGCTGGCCCTCGACCTCGGTCGCGAGGCGATGATCGGCGCCACCGTGATCAAGGACGGTCATGTCCTGCGTCACCGGCCGGTCGTCATCCATACCTTCCGCGGCCTGTCGGCCAAGCAGTTCGGCACGCAGAGTTGGCGCGCCGGTATCATGGTTCAGGCACTGCTCGGCAATGTGGACGCGGTCGGCGGCACCAATCTGCACAGCGTCTACAAGGCACCCAAGTACTTCAAGCCCTCCAAGGCCGAGTATCCACCAAAACGGGTCGACCTTGAAAAGAGTGTGTACTTCCCCCACGCCACCCACAACGTCGCGCAGCAGGTGGCACTGACCATGCTCGATCCCAAGGCCTATGGGCTCGAGTACACGCCGGAAATGCAGATCTTCTATGCCACCAACCGGCCGTTCTCGGCCTCCGAGGGCCTGAAGCAGGTCGAGGGGATGACGGGGACCTACAACGTCGTCATCGACATCGTCATGAGCGAGGCCGCGTGGTTGGCGGACATCGTCCTGCCCGACCTGACCTACCTCGAATCTTGGCATCTCGCCCCGACGCGCTATACGCCGGCGACCAAGCACGTCGCCATCCGTCAGCCCGTCGCCAACGTCTACAACCTGCCCCACGACGCCTACTCCATCATCTGGGAACTGGCCAAGCGGGTCGGGATCCGGGACAAGTACATCGCCGCCATCAACAAGAAATGGAAGCTGAAGAAGAACAAGCTGGAACCCGGCCGCGACTACAGCGCACGCGAGGCCGTCGAGCTCATCTGGAAGGAGAAGACCAAGGGCAAGAAGTCCTTCGACTACGCCCTCGAGCACGGCTTCGTCGGCAAGAAGCTGAAGACCAAGGATACCTACCTCAAGGGCGTCGAGGCCAAGTTCAAGGGGCCCGACAAGCCCAAGATGTACTTCTACGCCGACCAGTTGGTCCACAGCTTCGCTAACGTCAAGAAGGCGGTCGAGAAACACGGTATCCCGAACATCGACCTGGCGGCTTACGAAACGGCCCTTTCACCGGTGCCGTTGAAGGAGCATGCCTTCCCGGTGCCCCACGTCGAGGCCGCGGACTATCCGTTCTATCTGATCACCCACAAACGGATGTACCGCAACCAGGGCGGCAACACGGCCATGAACCCCATCCTCAACGCCCTCGGCGATACCGACACCAACTGGGTGCTCATCAACCGGGCCACGGCCCAACGCCTGGGCATCGAGGATCGTTCCCAGGTCGTCCTCGAGACCCGTATCGGCAAGGTCCAGGGCATGGCCAGGCTCAGCGAGGGCATCCGCCCGGATACGGTGGCCGTCTCCTACCACTACGGCCAGTGGAGCGGTGGTATGCCGGCGTCCGCGCGCAAGGGCATCTGGATCAATTCCGTGTTGGAGGATCATCCGGACATCGTCTCCGGCATGAACAGCTTCAACGACACCAAGTGCAAGGTCTACAAGGCATAAAGGGGTGCACAGCATGGTCAAGTTTATCCGTATGATCGACATGGAACGGTGCATCGGCTGTCGCGCCTGCGTGGCCGCCTGCTATACCGAGAACTATCACACGTCGGGCGCGCCGTGGAACGCCGTGATCGAGCACGAAATCGGCACCTATCCGAATACCGGTCTCGCGTACATGCCCATCAACTGCATGCATTGCGAGGACCCGCCCTGCAAGAAGGTCTGCGACGATATGGGGGCTCACGCGATCAGCAAGAACGAGTTCGGCGTCGTCCTCATCGATTACGAAAAGTGCGACGGCTGCAAGTATTGCGCGGCCGTCTGCCCCTACGGTGTGCCCCAGTACAACGAGACCATGATGGAGCTCTATCCGGGCAAGGGGCGGACGCCCTACGAGAACGTTTCCGACACCGACCGTCACCCGACCCACCGCAAGAAGCCGAAGGTCATGGAGAAATGCACCTTCTGCTGGCACAAGCTGGAAAAGGCGGTCGCCGACGGCAAGACCGACCGCATCGGCAGGGACCCGGAATACACGCCCAGCTGCGACGTGGTCTGTCCCGTCAACGCCCGTCTCTTCGGTGACATCGAGGATCCGAACAGCGCCGTCGCGAAGGGCATCGGCGCCAAGAAGGCGACTCAGATCAAGAAAGAGTACGGGACCCGCCCGCAGGTCTATTACGCTCTTGTAGGAGGTGATTTCTGATGACCAGGATGTTGACGTTCCTCGTGGTCGCGGCGGCCGCGATCACGATCGCCGCGTGCGACACCACCGGCGAACAGGCGATGGTCCCCGGCGCCAAATACTCGATGAACGTCGAGGACGGGCGCTTCCACAATATCCACGCCACCGGCCAGAAACTCGCCTGCGAGACCTGCCACGCCGGAACCGAATACCAGCCCGACTTCGTCACCCTCTCCAAGTACGCGGACGATGGCGGCGCCTCGCCCGGGATCGTCGACCGGGCCGCCTGTCTGGGGTGCCACAAGGCCGGTGGCATCGCGACGGCCTGGTACGGCGGCCGGGCAACCAGGTGATCGACACGGGACAACTCGAAGCCGTTGCCCGGGATCGCAGCCGAGTCTACTGGTTTCTGAGTACTTTCTACACGACGCTGCCGGACCGAAAGTTCCTGGCCGGCCTCGCCGAACGTCTCTCCGCCCCGGGAAACGGGGGCGGGGAGCCGACCGGCGAAGGTTTCGACCTGCTCAAGAGCGTCCTCGACGATCCCGACATCACCGGTCTCGCGGTGCGGCTCCAGGTCGAATACACGCGCCTGTTCCGGGGCCTGGGGGAGAACTACGGGCCGCCACCCCCCTTCGAGTCCCTCTATCGTGGCGCGCAGCCCATGGGTGAGGTGACGGTGGCGGTCGTCGGGCGTTACGCCGAGGCCGGCTTCGGCGCCATCGACGAGACCGTCGGTCCCCAGGATCACCTCGGCGCCGAGCTCAAGTTCATGTCCCTGTTGTGCCATGAAGAGACCGCGGCGTGGGCGCGCGGCGATCGTGAAGCCGCCGTGCGCAATTTGACCCACCAGCGCCAATTCCTCGACGATCATCTCCTGCGCTGGGTCCCTGCCTATTGCCAAAAGGTGCGGGAGGAAAGCGTCGAACGGTTCTACGTCGGCGCCGGCCGTCTCACCGAGGACGCGGTCATCGCCGACGACGGGGTCCTCGACGACCTGTTGACGACCATGGGCAAGGGGTAACGCAAACCTCTATTCGGCGGGTGTATCCGCGCGCCGGGTGGGCTAACATGGCCACCGCCATGCCGCCCGAAGCCGACATCGACCCGCCCCTGCGCGCCGCCGCCACCTTCTACCCCGCCGGCGAGCGTGATCATGCCCTGCTTAGCCGTTTCGCTGCCGAACTCAAGGACGCCGGCGTCCGCGTCGGCGGCCTGGTCCAGGAGGGGCTGTTCGACGCCGACGGCCGCAAGGCCGGCATCGACGCCATCGAGATCGACACCGGCCGTCGGGTTCCCATCAACCGCCCGACCAAGGCCGACCTGATGCATCACCAATGCTCCCTAAACACCCAGGCCCTGGCCGAGGCCACCGCCGCCGTCCGCCGTGCCGTCGCCGAGCGCGTCGAACTCATCGTCGTCGAGAAGTTCGGCGAACGGGAACAGCACGGCGACGGCCTTGCCGACGACATCCTGCTGGCCATTTCCGAGGACATCCCGACCCTCATCGCCGTGCCCGGCGGCGCCGCCGGGGCCTGGAACGACTTCTCCGGTGGCCTCGCCGCAACCCTCGATTACGACCGCGACGCCCTCATGGCCTGGTGGACCACCATCCGCGCCGCCACCCCCTGACGGCACCCGCCGGGCTGCGCCTTCGGCCTCGGCGCATATCCGATAAGCAATTGAAAATAAGAAAGAAACCGGATTGACCTTGGCTGCCGCCGAGGCCTGGCGATAGAGTGTCGGAATTCTTTACAATTCAAAATCCCTCAAAGGATTATCTAAGTTATTGAAACTTCGCAATAATTATCCAATTTGCCGTAATATTTGCATGTCCTGACCCGAAAAAGTGTCGGATTTCTTTACACTTTTCCACCGTCGGTTTGGTATCGATTCGCCAAGCTATTGAATTTTCTAAATAATAAAAGTTGGCACAATTCCTGCATGGTTTTTGGTCAAAGGGGACCAAGGGGCTGCACATGATTGGAAAACAATGATTTGAACGGGTAACGAAATATGGAAATCCGCAACATCATCAAGACCGCAGGGGTTGCCGGCACGCTGGCGCTTGCCATTGCCGTCGCCACCAGTAGCCCGGCCCGGGCCACTGCGATGACTGTATCGCTCAATTTCAATGTTTCAGGGTTCGCGGGTAACGATGCCCCTCCAACGGCGGCCCCGATCGATCCCGTGATCGGCTCATTCACCGTTTCATACAATACGGCGTCCGACTCCACTAACGCGGCGCTGGACGCGTTGTCCATGACGACCATCGGGACGACCAGTTTCACTGCTGCGAACTCGGGTTTCGATTATTTGTCCGCCACCGACACGTTGAGCATCGGTGGCCTGATCGACCTGCCTCCATGCACGGATCGGGTTGACTCGCTGATATGCGCGACCGACGACTTCTTCCTTAGGGTGCAGGATATCTCGACAGCACCGATGATTCTGGCCGGGGACGTCTTCTATATCGTTCCAACAATACCCGACGTTGTGTTCCGTTCATCGGCGGCGGAGGTGACGACTCCCCAAACCGGTGGCGGCAACATCCCCGAACCCGGCACGCTCCTGATTCTCGGTTTCGGCCTCGCCGGTCTTGGCGCTCTAAAGCGCCGGCGCCGGCCCAACGCCTGAAAAGGGCGGGTTTCTCAGGGAGGCCAGAACGGCGGTTCTTCGGAACCGCCGTTTTCTTTCGCCCCGATAACGCCGTCGTTTCCCCCACCAATCCGGCCCGCCGGGGCGATTGGAAACTAATAATTGCATAACCGGTTACGCCTTTTTTAACCGTTACCGGCGATAACGATAGGGCTTGCGCGAAACACCCATCGCGGATTTTACAGCAATGCGGAACAAAAAGAACAACCCCGCAAAGGCGTCGCGAGGCATTAACGGGCGGCTTGCCGTCCGCCTCCTCGCGGTGTGGTTTGTCGTCTCCCTGGTTCTGGGAGGCGTCGAGCTTTACGTCGAGATGCAACGGGTCGACCAGCTTGTCATCGAGCTGACGAACGAGGAGTCCCGGCGCTTTACCGACAACCCCTCGATCCGCATCGGCAGCGACGATCCCCGCGACCTGGAGTTCCTGGATCAGGCCCTGGAAGAGCTTGTCCGCCGCCGTTTCGTCATCGTCGAGATTTACGGCTTCGATCAGGTTCCCATCGTCGAGAAGATGTCCGAGCACATTGGCGATGTCGGCTACATTCTCGACGAGCGCATGCACGACTTCCCCATAACCGACGAGCCTGAATTCGACCGCTTCTTTCTTGAAGGCAGGATCTATGTCCGCGCCGTCGTTCCCATGACCGACGCGTCGGGCCGCGCCATTGGCTTTTTCGAAGGCGTCTACAAGGTCGACAAAACCCGGATGGCTGCCATTGTTGGCGACATCGCCATCGGGCTCATGCAGCTGGTGATTGCTATTCTGGCGACCATCGTGGTTCTCTATCCCATCATCACTGCCCTCAACAGGAACCTGCAGTATCAGGCGGCCGACCTGCTCCGGGCCAACGTCGAAATCCTTAACGTGCTCGGCAGTGCCATCGCCAAGCGTGACAGCGACACCCACGCCCACAACTACCGGGTCACCATCTATGCGGTCCGCCTGGCCGAGGTTCTCGAGCTCGAGCCCGACGCCATTCGCCATCTCATCAAGGGCGCCTTCCTCCATGACGTCGGCAAGATCGCCATCAGCGACCGGATTCTCTTGAAGCCCGGCAAGCTCACCGGCGAGGAATTCAAGGTCAAGCAAACCCATCTAGGGCACGGCGTCGATATCGTCGACCGCTCGGCC
>JAJFIG010000522.1 GCA_021775195.1 Rhodospirillales bacterium
GCGAACTCGCCTGATAGCCCTTGGCCCAAAACACCTGCATCGCCTTTTCCAGGGCGTCGCCCGTATCGAATTCCCGTGGCCGTGCCATGATCCATCACATTCCGTTTCGTTTCCTGTCCTGTATATAGCAATTATGGACCAATTAGTCCAGAAATAAAATCAGTCCACCGAAAATGGCCAGCCACGGCGGTTTTGGCACATTTTATTCGTTGATATAGAACGATTATTCCCGCCCTGGGACACGGCGTGACGGGCGCCTGCCAAGCCGAATACCTTGTTTCCGCCGCCGATCAACAGTATGTGAACGCCGCTCCTGGGCCGTCCCTGTCCCTTGCGCCGCCACCCCCGCCGGGCACATCATAGGATGCGTCACCGGGCATCAGGCCGGCGATCGCCCGTCAACCGCCGTGCCGCTGGAATGGAAATGCTATGACCCTTGCCGGAACCTTACGCATCCTCGCCGCCGTCCTCGTCCTCGCCACGACCCCGGCCCTGGCCGCCGACGACCCCCTGACTACCGAGCAGCGGCGCGCCGTCGGCGAGATCGTCCGCGAGTACCTGCGCAAGCACCCCGAGGTCCTTCTCGAGGCCATCCAGGCCCTGCGCGAAAAGCAGGAAGCCGAGACCCGCGACAAGGCCAAGGTGGCGCTATCGACGCGACGCGGCGAGCTCGAGAACGATCCCGCCACCCCCGTCGGCGGCAATCCCCAGGGCAACGTCACCATCGTCGAGTTCTTCGACTACCGTTGCGGATACTGCAAGAGGGTATTCCCGGCGATCCAGGAACTCCTCAAGGCTGACGGCAATATCCGCTACGTGTTCAAGGAGTTCCCCATCCTTGGCCCCGAATCCCGCGTCGCCTCCCGCGCCGCCCTGGCGGTATGGAACCAGGACCGGGACAAGTACATGGCCTTTCACACCGCCTTGATGTCGGCCCGGGGCAGCCTCTCGGAAAAGCGTGTCCTCTCCATCGCCGCCGATACCGGCCTCGACGTCGCCAAGCTCAAGGCGGGCATGGCCGACCCGGCCATCGACCAGGCCCTGGCCAAGACCCACGCCCTCGCCCGGGCCCTCAACATCAACGGCACCCCGGCCTTCGTCATCGGCGACAACCTGATCCCCGGCGCCATCGACATCGCGACCCTGAAACACCTGGTATCCCAGGTGCGCGGCTCCAGCTGACTAGTGGAGGGCCGGATAGAGCCATCCCGGGCGCACTTCCGACGGTAACGGGGCGAAGCCCAGCCGCCGCGCCGCCGCGTCGCGCGCCGACTTGCCGTCGGTTCCCAGGGCACCCTTGGCGTAATCCATGAACTCATCCAGGGCGATGCTGTAGGCGCCGTGGCGGAAAATGCCCTCGGCGACCAGCCGGGCGACCGCGTTCTTGGGATCGGGGCTCCTGGCGGTCACCGCACGGAGGTTCTTCGAGGCGTAGTCGAGGGCGTTGAATTCCGGCACGCCGAACTTCTTCATTCCCTCGGCCGCCTGATTGACCATCAGTTTCTCGTGCTCCGAAAGGGCCAGCAGCCGGCGCTCGAGGGCCTTGGGATCACCGCCGGCTTTCTTTCCGGGGCGCCCGGCGGTTTTATCGCCAGGTTCCAGCCGCACATCGTCCCCGGGCCGGGGGGCGGGCCCGTCGGGATCCCCCGCGGCGGCGGCCGTCTTGCCTGACGTCGGGGGGCCGTCCCGCGCCAGCTTCCGCAACGCCTCGATGCCCTGTTTGTTGGTCAGCAATTCGAAGTCACGCTCCAGGAGCTGCTTGCGCCTATCCTTCTGCTTGAACGCGTTGTTGGAGCCCGTCCGCGACAGGTCATCGAAGAAGTCCCCGCCCTGCTGTTCGGCGTCGGAAATCTTCTGTGACAGAAGCCGGAAATCCGCGTCCGTCGACGTTCCCAGCCGCGCCCGGGTCAGCATGCCGAGGAGAGCCGCCGCCTCGTCCATGTCGACGACGCGATACCCCTGTTTTTCCCGTATCGCATTTTGCAGGTAGAGAAGGGTATCGGCGCGCGCGCTCGACGGATTGATATCGATCCGCTTCATGTGACGTTCGATGATCCCCTCGACGACATCGTCGGGAATGCCGAGTTCCCGGGCGTCGCGAACCGCCCCCTCGATCCCGTCCTGCAGGTTCTTCGCCCGGACCATGTTGCGCAGGCGCACGGTCTCCTTGTCCCGCAAGTTGGGGTCGGCGGGCAACTCGTGTTCCCCCCTGAGGACCTTCCCGTATGTACCCTCGGCCTCCCGGAACAGCTCATCCGCCTGCCGCCGGGCATCGACGACGGTGGCCGGCAGGTCCGACGGAGGCTCGAATTCGGGATAAATCAGGGTATCGTTGGGACCGCCACTGCCGATTGGCCGCGGGGGACCGGGGGGCCGGGGCGGCGGGACGCTGGCGGATGCCGCCGCCTTGCCCAACGCGCCGGGATGGGGTTCGACCTCGATGACGATATCGAAGGAAGATTGGGTTTGCGCCTTTTCCGACAGGTTGTGGCGCTTCAGGAACTGCTCCCAGGTCTCCCCGTCACTTGCCTGCTTGAACGTATAACCGTAGCTGCCAATTTCGATGCCTTCGCCCCACAGCCTCAAACGAACGCTTTTGATCCGGTATCCCGACTCGTTGATCACCGAGCGGGCGTACTGCACCGACCGCGTATCCCTGAGAAAACCGTCCAGCAACCCCGCCTCGTTCAGTTCCCGCAGGCTGCGGCCCGGATAGTGGGTCTGGATAAACCAGGCAAGCTGCGCGTTGGTTCGCGCGTTGGTGATGTTGTCCATGACCACGGATCGCAATTGATGTCCGCCCGCGCCCCCGTAGCCGATGCCGATCTGGCTCATGTAACGGAGCTGGGCGAACAGCACGGTTGGCCAGCCGCCGGGCGCCGGCGGGTTGGGAATCCCGACATCCATCTTGCCGGGAACATTGTCCCGGGCGGCAACGACCATCGTCAGGGTTCCGGTTTCCGCGTCGAAGTCGCGTAGCAGGTCGTCGGTCAGATCCCTTCCCGACGGATCGATTTTCCTGACCGTGATGCTCTTCAGGAAGGAATCCGAGGAATCGATCTCGATCGCCCAGCCACCCTCCAGCAACAACTCGTCGGTGGCCTGTGAGGCCGATGGCGCCTCGAAGGCCTCCTTGCCCCGCACCACCGGTTCGCCATAGAG
>JAJFIG010000523.1 GCA_021775195.1 Rhodospirillales bacterium
GGTCGTCGGCAATGTCGTCGGCGGCCCGGGCAAATGCGTAGAAAGTGGCGATGTGAGGTCTCAGCCGCGCCGGCAACAGCCAGGACCCGACGGGAAAGTTTTCGTAGGCGACGTCTTTTCCCGACGGAACCTCGACAGACAGGGACGTCGGATGGGTCATGGCATGCACACAACAGATGGAGGGTCAGGTGCCCCCGTGGTCAGGCATTACCCTTTAACCGTTTGCGTAATTCGGCAAGAAGCCCGCCGACCTTGCCGCCGTTCTGACGAATGACCGAGGCAAATTCCGAGCGCTGGGTTTGGGCCATGCTTACGCCCTCGACGATCACGTCGATGATCTTGTGTTCGCCGGCCCGCGCCCGCACCCGCCAAGCCACGTTCAACGGTTCCACATTGTCCGGCAGCACGATTTTCGAATGGACGATCGCGTCCTGATCCCCTTTGACGTCGGTCTTGGTGACGGTCAAAGTGACGCCGGCGTAGTTGGCGAACCGGTCGACGTAGATGGCCACCACCAGATTCTCAAACAACCGGAAATATTCTATGCGTTCCTCTTTTGTTGCCGTACGCCAGTACCGGCCGAGGACCCATCGGGCGATCGTTTTCACGGCAAAACGATCATTGAGTAGTACCCGGAAACGTTCCACCCGGATTTCACGGGGAACGTTTTTGTCCGTCAGGGCGGAAATAGCCTGATCGGAAAGGGATTCTATGAACTTTTGAGCCGCATCCCCGAATTCATCGGCATGACTGCGTGGCAGATACCCGGAGATGACCAAAACGAACGCCAGCCACGTAGCCAAAATCACCCGTCGTCTCAACATCACCCACCCTATTCCCTATATTTCCGTGCATCTTTGTTACTCGGCTGCGGCGCCAATCTGGCATTACCCCCTCGCATCCGATTCGGTGCACACTGATCTCGTATTACTCATGCCCATAGACCGCTAGAAATCAAGCAAAGACTTATCACATTGGTGAAAGGAAGGGAGGCAGCGCCGGTTCCCGTGATGGGTGAAGCGATGTTCTCGGCGACCCTGCCAAGGTCGGGGCCCTTTTGGATGATTGGTCAGGCGGCGATGAATTTGTCCCGGTATCCAGCCCGTATGGCCGCGTACCAAGGCTCTTCGACGGGCCACCACCACAGCCGATCCAAGGCGCCGCCCGAATAGGCGACTTCGAACTTCTTCTTCATTGTTGCGTTCAGGTATGCACCGGCTCCCACTGCACAGGACGCATAGCCCGACTCATTGGCAAGGTGAGCCCCGTTTTTGGGCTTATGGAAGAAGTTCACAAACTCGTAGATCTGATCGATGTTCCTCGCACCGACCGGGATCGACAATCCGTCGATCCAGGCCAACGCGCCCTCGACGGGAGCCCGGTAGGTAATGGGTTCACCCTCGTGCCGCAGGCGCGTCGGCGGTCCGTCCCAGGTTTGTCCCAGAACCACGCCGTTCTGCCTGAAACCATTGATTTGCCCGTCTGCATCTTTCCAGAAGTGCTTCAACCATGATTTGTGTTCGATGGCGAAATCAGTAATGACATCCCAGACGGCCCGCATGGCGCCTTCATCCTTGTAGGTGTCGATCATCCGATTCGACGGTAATTCGCCGGTGCGGTCCAGGTAAAGGCCGATGCCCAGCATCAGGGAATGGGCCCGCCCCATGATCTTGCCCTTGATTTCGGGCGTCCACAGGTCGCCGTAACTCGGGTCACCGCTGTCCTTGGACCATTTGTCGGTACGCCAGGCCAAACCTTCCGTCCCCCACACGAAGGGCAGATAGTAATTCTTGCTGTCCCAGGTCGCGGCATCCACGCATCGATCAAGCATGGTCGCTTCCATGCTGTCGGTCAGTACCCGCTTCATATCCCACGGAAGCAGCAAATCGAGAGCCTTCCAGCGGCTCATTTGCATGGAGGTTGGGCTGATCAGGTCGTATCCCCGCCCCCGCGTGGCTTTCAGCCTGTTCAGCAATTCCTCATTGGAACCGTAGTGAATCTGCTTGATCTTGATGCCGGTGGATTTTTCAAAGGCCTCCGTGACCGATTTGGTCAGGTAGTCCGGCCATATCATGATCTTCAGTTCGCCGGAGGAGGACAAAGCGTCCTTGACGATCCAGGGCCCAACGCTCAATGCCGTTCCCGCGGCGACAGCGCCCTTGACCATCGCCCGGCGTGTAATTCCCTTCGCCGCGTGTGAGGTCTTTTCCGTCGAACCCTGGGCCTTGCTCTTATACGTCTTCATGGCATTGGTTGATATTTACTTCTTGTTGACTGAAATTGCAAACAATTCATCAATCAAAGGCACAAATTTCAATGCGTTGGGTAGAGACAATGCCCGCTGTTTTACCGTACTCCCGTGTGACCGAAGCTGTACCTCGTTGAACTTGCTTGAAAGTTAGCCGCAAAATGCGGCAATAATGCGGTCGTCGCAAACCCCAGCGCGACAGGCGCCTATTTCAATTAATAATTGCAGAATAACGCGTCTTCTGGTCTACCGGCAGCCGTTATGGCGTCCCCCAAATGGCCTGGAGGAAACTCCGGGAATTCTACGTCAGGCAGGTCCGGAAGCCGGCGATGACGTCGCGGCGGTCGGGACCGAAGAAGTTGCGGTGATTGGCGTTGACCATGCGTCCTCGCGTCGCCCACCCGCCGCCGCGCAGAACCCGTGTTGTGGCGAACAGGGGCTGGGAATACTCCTTGTAGGCATCGGGGGCAAATCCCGGATAGGGACGGAAAGTGGTGCTCGTCCACTCCCACACGTTGCCCATCATCTGGCGGCAGCCGAAGGCGCTGTCTCCCGCCGGCAGGGCGGCGACGTCGATACAGCCCAGGGCCCGCCCATCCATGTTTGCCCGCATCCTGTCGGGCCCTTCGTCACCCCAGGGATA
>JAJFIG010000524.1 GCA_021775195.1 Rhodospirillales bacterium
GCAACGTCATCGTCACCGGGCGCAAATCCCCCAACAGCCTGTATGACGAGGACGTGGTCACCTTCGAGGAGGATTCGGTCTACGACCAGCGCGACGCCGAGGGATTCATCAAATTGAACGCCCTTCGCCTCAGGCTCGCCAAAATGAACCGCGGCCGCTAGAGTACTTTCCGACCAAATGGAACCATTTGACCGGAAAGTGCTCTAAGCCGCCGAAACCGTTACACCAGCAGGTCCCTGACCCGGCGCCTCAGTTCCGGCACGACCTCGGCCTCGAACCACGAGTTCTTCTTCAGCCAGAAGGTCGTGCGCCAACTTGGATGCGGCGTCGGCAGAAACTCCGGCGCATACTCACGCCAGGCATTCACCGTTTCCGTCATCGTCTTTTTTCGCCGGTCCGCCAGGTAGACCGCCTGGGCGTATGTGCCCACAAGAAGTGTCAACTTGATCTTGGGCAGAGCGGCAAGCAAAGGCGGATGCCACAAGGGCGCGCATTCCGGCCGCGGGGGATTGTCGCCGCCCTTCTCGGCGCGGCCCGGATAGCAGAACCCGGTCGGGACGATGGCGATGCGCCCCGCGTCGTAGAAGGTGTCGCGGTCCAGGTCCAGCCATTCCCGCAACCGGTCCCCCGAGGGGTCGTTCCATGGGATGCCGGTTTCATGCACCTTGGTTCCCGGCGCCTGGCCGACGATCAGCAGCCGCGCTCCGTCCGCCGCGGACACCATCGGGCGCGGCCCCAGGGGCAGGTGCGCCTCGCACACCCGGCAGGCCCGGACCTCGGCCAGCAGAGACTCCAGGTCATTCATAATTTGTTTGCGTCTTTCCGTTCACAATCCAGATGCCGCCGGGACCGAGACAGCCACCAGTCATGACCATAAGCACAGCAACCCGAAAAATCGTGCCACTCGTCAAGGCCGCCTGCCGGCGTTGGGGGTCGATGATCAAATGGTTCCTGCTCGACGGCAAGGCAACCCTCGTCGACCGTTATCCAAGTCTCGCAACCGTCGATGTGCCGGCCCTGCTCCGCGACACCGCGGCCACCGCCTGGACCAGGATCAAGAGTGCACCCCTTGCCGCCCGGCTGGCCCTCGGTGGAGTCATGGCCGCGGCCTTTGGCGGCGCGCTCTACGTCATGATACCGGCGCCACCGCCGGCGCTCCGCCTGACCGAGGCCCTGGCCTACGACATCGCGGCGGTGCGCGCCGGCGGGCCGGTGAACACCGTCTTCGTCGATACGGCGGGCAGTGGCTTCAGGGACATCACCGACACCGCCCGCCGCAAGGATCTGTTCCTGCGCCTGCTGCTCCCCCTGGTCCTGCGCGAGAACGCGCACATCATGGAAGATCGAAAACGGGTGCTGCGCTCGCCGTCGCAGGGGAAGAAAGATCTCTATGACCGCTACGGGGTCGAGGAGGGCGACACGGCAGCCCTCAGCCGCCGCGCCGACACGGTGCCACCGTCCCTGGTCCTTGCCCAGGCCGCCATTGAGAGCGGCTGGGGAACGTCGCGCTTTGCCGACGTCGCCAACAATTACTTCGGCCAGCGAACCTACGATGACGCCGTCGACGGCATCGCCCCGGGCGACGCCGACGGCTCCTTCAGGGTCCGGCGTTTTCCCACCATCGCCGCCTCGGTACGGTCCTATCTCCACAACCTCAACACCCACCGCGCCTACGCCGGCTTGCGCCGCGCCCGCGAGGCCCTGCGCCGCGACGGCAAGGTGCCCTCGGGGCTCGACCTCGCCCGCCATTTAACCGCGTATTCGGAGCGGCGCGAGGAGTATATCCGCTCCGTCGAGCAGGTGATTCGCCGCAATCGTCTTCCGGACTTCGACGCCGCCCGCCTGGCGGCACGATAACCCACCAACTGTCAGCCGAGCGCCCTGACGTCGTCGATTGTCTTCTCCGGTTCCGGACGCTGGGTGTGATTGGGGTCGATGTCCGCGGCGCGGACGATGCCGCCCCTGTCAACGACCAGCCGCGCCGGCATCGGCAGGGTCCAGCTATCATCGCCGTTGAACGCCGGCAGGTCGATGCCGAAACCGCCGTAGATCTCGCGCAGGTCGGCGGCGACCTCGAACCGCAGGCCCAGTTCCGCCGCATAGGCATTGCCCGGGTCGCTGAGCAGATCGAAAGTCAGGCGATGTTTTCCGATCAGGCCACGGCTGTGTTCCGGCACTTGCGGCGTGATCGCAACCAGGGTCGCGCCCAGGTCCTTCAGGGTGTTTGAAATATCACGCAAAGCATACAGCTCTGCATTGCAGTAGGGTCACCAGTGGCCCCGGAACACCGTGAGGACCACGGCTCCCTTGGCCAGCAGGCCCGAGGATTCGACAACGGTACCGTTGGCGTCCTCAAGGGCGAACGGCGGCAACGGATCGCCGACCTTGATGACGCCATCCATGATCCCCGAGTCCCTCAGGTCCTGCGTCGCCCGGCCCATGATCGCCCGCTTGTCCTCAGGCACCTTTTTGGCACCGGCCTCGCGCAGTTTCGCCAGTTGTTGCTCAAGACTCATGGAATTCCCCCCAAAACACGAACCGTTTTTCGGTTTCACATCGACTATACCGGCAACATCGCCGGTACGCAAAACCCTCCATCCTTTTTCCGTGTTCCCCTGTTCGATCGTTGCTCCCGCCTCACCGTCTTCTACGCCCCCGACATCCGCGAGACCGTATTCAGCATCACCACTCCGGCGACAATGAGCGCCATGCCGACGACCCCCGGCAAATCCGCTGTCTCGTCCAGGAACAGGATCCCGATCAGCGCTACCAAAACGATCCCGCACCCCGACCATACCGCGTAGGTGAACCCGACGCTGAAAGTCCGCAAACACTGCGCCAGCAGATAGAAGGCCGCGGTATAACCCAGCACCGTGACCGCCGACGGACCGAGCCGGGTGAAGCCGTCGGACATTTTCAGCGCCATGGTCCCCACGACTTCGAAGACGATGGCGGCAGCCAGCATGAGATGGACCATGGCGGAGCTCCGTTTGTTTTTGGCAGTTTGGGAATACGGGAATTTCCGTGATCTGAGGACACCTGGACGAGCTCCCGTCTACCACCCGTCGCGAAGGATTTTATCAACGTAGGCCGGCACCACCTCGGTCGCCGGTCCGTAGTGCGCCTCGGCGAACAGGGTCGCCCCCTCCGACGGTTCCAGATTGAGCTCCACCGTATGGGCGCCGGCGGCGAAGCGGGCATGCTCGACGAACCCCGAGGCCGGATAGACGTTGCCGGACGTGCCGATGGAGATGAACAGCCCGCAGGCCTCCAGCGCCTGATGGATGTCGTCCATCCAGAAGGGCATCTCTCCGAACCACACCACGTGGGGCCTGAGCTGCCCCGTGGTGCCGCAAGCGGCACAGGTGTCGCCCCGGCCCAGGTTGTCGGGCCATTCAACGACGTTGACACAGGCTTCGCAGCGCACCTTCAGGAGTGCGCCGTGCATGTGATAGAGATTGTTGCTCCCCGCCCGTTCGTGAAGGTTGTCGATATTCTGGGTGACCACCAGGACGTCGCCGGGCCATTCCTGTTCCAGGCGCGCCAACGCCGCGTGGCCGGCGTTGGGTTCGATACCTCCGGCGGCGAGCCTTCCGCGGCGGGCGTTGTAGAATTCATGCACCCCGTCCGGGTCGCGGGCGAAGGCCTCGGGCGTCGCCACGTCCTCGATGCGCACGGTGGCCCAGATGCCGTCGGCGTCGCGAAAGGTGGAAAGCCCCGATTCCTTGGAGATGCCGGCTCCGGTTAGAATGACGATGTTGCGCTTGGCTGTATTGTTCATGGAATGGTTACCGTGGTCGCGAGGCCGGAACCGGACCACCAGGGGCCTTTCCCTAGTCCCTTGCCGGTTCTCCCGACAATCATGATAATCGACGCCAACAAATGAAAGCCATGGGGAACTCCAAAAATGGTCAACGTCCTTTTCGTCTGCACCGGAAACATCTGCCGCTCGCCCACCGCCGAGGGCATGTTCCGTAGCCTCGTGGAGCGCGAGGGTTTGGGCGACGGCATCAGCATCGATTCCGCCGGCACCCATGCCTACCACGTCGGTGAACCTCCCGACCGCCGGGCTCAGGAAGCCGCCCGCCTGCGCGGCATCGACCTCAGCGGCCAGCGCGGCCGCAAGGCGGGTCCGGAGGATTTCGGCCACTTCGACTACATCCTGGCGATGGACAGCGAGAACCACTCCGACCTCATGCACATTTGTCCGCCCGGCGCCGAGGGACGCCTCCACCTGTTCCTCGACTTCGCCCCCGACCTTGGCGAGCGCGAGGTCCCCGACCCCTATTACGGCGGCGCCGTCGGATTCGAAGTGGTGCTCGATTTTATCGAAGCGGCGTCGCAAGGACTGCTCGACGACATCCGCGAGCATCATCTCTAATCCCGAAGGGCCGTCTGGCATGCGCCGCGACGTCAAGGACGCCATTGCCGGCGCCGCCGGCTCACCGCCCGTTCGCCTCGCCCCTCTGGGCGGCGGCTGCATCGGCGAGGTCTACCGGGCCGAGCTCGCCGACGGCCGCGCCCTGGTCGCCAAGGTCGGCGGCCCCGGCTCCGGCCTCGCCGTCGAGGGATTCATGCTGCAGTACCTGGCCGACAACAGCGCCCTGCCGGTGCCCGCCGTCGTCCACGCCGACGACTCCCTGTTGCTGATGACCCTGATCGAGACCTCGGGCGGCATCACCGCCGCCGTCCAGACCCATGCCGCCGATCTGGTGGCGGCCCTGCACGATGTTACCGCGGACACCTTCGGCCTCGAGCACGACACCGTCATCGGCGGCCTGCACCAGCCCAATACCCCAACCGCGAGCTGGCTCGAATTCTTCCGCGACCAGCGCCTCCTCTACATGGGGCACGAAGCCCTCGATGCCGGGCGCCTGCCCGGCAGCCTGATGTCCCGGCTCGAGACCTTCGCCGGGCGCCTCGATCGCTGGCTCGCCGAGCCCGAGCACCCGTCCCTGATCCACGGCGACATGTGGACCGGCAACGTGCTTTCCCGGGACGGTCGCATCGCCGGCTTCATCGATCCCGCCATCTACTACGCCGACCCGGAGATCGAGCTCGCCTTCAGCAACCTTTTCGGCACATTCGGCGAGCCCTTTTTCGCCCGCTACACCGAACACCGCCCCCTGGCACCGGGGTTCTTCGAGGAACGCCGGGACCTCTACAACCTTTACCCTCTGCTCGTTCACGTGCGCCTGTTCGGCGGCTCCTACGTCGGTTCGGTGGAGAGCACCCTGGCTAGATTCGGATGCTAGACAGCAGCCTCGTCATCTTCGACTGCGACGGGGTCCTGGTCGACAGCGAGGTCATCGAATCCCGGGTCCTGGCCGAGGAATTGACGGCCCTGGGCTTCCCTATCACCGACGCCGAATGCCAGGACCGCTTCACCGGCCTCAGCATGAAGTCGGTGACCGAAAACATCGAGGCCCAATGGCGGCGGCCCCTGCCCGCCGACTTCACCGACAGGGTGCGCGACCGGGATATCGCCGTCTTCGCCGCCGAACTGCAACCGGTCCCCGGCATCGCCGCGGCCCTCGACGCCATCCCCCTGGCTCGCTGCGTCGCTTCCTCCGGGGCTCCCGAAAAGGTCCGGTTTTCCCTAACCCTTACCGGCCTTCTCAACCACTTCGAGCCTCACCTCTACAGCGCCCACATGGTCGAGCGCGGCAAGCCGGCCCCCGATCTATTTCTCCTTGCCGCCGAACGCATGGGGGTGCCACCCACCGCCTGCACCGTCGTCGAGGACAGCGTCGCCGGTATCCAGGCGGCCCGTGCCGCCGGCATGCGGGTGCTGGGGTTCGCCGGCGCCGGCCACGCCGGGCCCGGCTACGCCGACCTGCTGCGCCAGACCGGGCCCGATAGGGTGTTTACCGACATGGCCGACCTGCCGGGGCTGTTGGGGTTTTAAGTATCTCCCAGCGGATAGTCCGCCAGCGCCTCGTACTGTGCGCCGTCGCGGTTGAGATGGCTGCGATAGAGGGTGAACCGGGTCACCGGTACCGGTCCGGCGGAGAAACCGTGGCCCGCCTCCAGGAACCCACTCACCTTGCCCACCGGCGTGTTCTTCAGCCGCGCCAGGGTCACATGGGGCTTGAACTTGCGCCCCTCGGGCCCGAACCCGGAGCGCACCACCGCCGACTCGACCTTGCCGTGGAGATGGGTGAGCGCCGCCGACCCGTCGACGCTGGCCCACACCACCCGGACCCGGCGCCCTGACTGGAAACACCCGACCCCGGCCAGGCTCAGGTCGAAGGCCGGCCCGTGGACCGCCGACAGCGCCGCATCAAGGTCTTCCGCCACTCCCTCGTCGACCTCGCCGACGAAGCGTAGTGAGACGTGCATGTTATCGGCGGAAACCCAGCGCGCCCCGGGCAGCCCGGTGCGCAGGCCGGCGAGCCGCTCGCGGACCGCCTCCGGCAGGGGCACGGCGACGAACAGGCGCATGGGGTTTCTCCCCGCCGTCCTAGGGCGCCGGGTTGGGATTGTCCCGATGGATGGCCTCGATGCCGTCGACGACGTCCGCCGGCAATTCCAGGTCCAAGGATCCCAGGTTGGTTGTCAGCTGCTCCAGGCTCCGCGCCCCGATGAGGGTGCTGGTGACGAAGGGCCGCGAGGCCACGTAGGCCAGCGCCATCTGCGCCGGATCGAGACCATGATCCCGGGCCAGCCCCGCGTAGGCCTCGGTGGCGGCGACGCAGCGCGGCTGGAAATAGCGACCGAATTCGGGGTAGAGGGTATAGCGTGCCCCGTCCGGCCGGCGCCCGTCCAGGTACTTGGCCGTCAACGCCCCGAAGGCCAGTGGCGAATGGGCCATCAGCCCGCAGTCCTCCCGCGCCGCCACCTCGGCCAGCCCGACCTCGAAGGTCCGGTTCAAAAGACTGTAGGGATTCTGGATGCCGGCCACCCGGGGCAGGCCTTCGGCCTCGGCCAGGGAGAGATATTTCATCAGTCCCCAGGCGGTTTCGTTGGAAACGCCGAAGGCCCTCACCTTGCCCGCTTTGATCAGCTCGGCCATCACCGCCAGGATGCCCTCCAGCGGTGTGAACGGTTCCGGGTCATGGACGTAGCCGAGGCGGCCGAAATAGTTGGTCGGGCGCTCCGGCCAGTGCAGATAATAGAGATCGATGGTGTCGGTCCCAAGACGCCGGAGGCTGGCCTCCACCGCCGTCTCCAGGTTGGCCCGGCTGTGTTTGCCGTCGCCGTCACGGACGAAATCGAACCGCGCCCCGGGGCCGATGATTTTGGTCGCCACCACCATGCGGTCCCGGTTGCCCCGCGCCTTCATCCAGTTGCCGACGATGGTTTCCGTGGCGCCGAACGATTTCTCCGTCATCGGAAAGGGATACATCTCCGCCACATCGAGGAAATTGATTCCCGCCGCCGCCGCCGAGTCCAAAAGCGTGAACGCCTCCGCCTCCGTGTTCTGGGCACCGAAGGTCATAGTGCCCAGGCCAAGACGGCTGACCATAATGTCGGTGCGGCCCAGCGACCGGTGTTCCATGGCGGTTATCCTCATTTCTGGGAGCAGGCGCCGCAACGTCGACGCCTGTCCGGGATGTGATCGCGAACCTTCGGCGGGTTTCTTTGTCCGCCCGGGCCGTCCTGTCAAGGGAGTCGATGAATTGGGGTGGGCAACGCTACAGGAAAAGCGCCAGGACGCCTGTATAGGCGTAGAGCCGGCTGTTGGATATCTCGCCACCGGCGTAGAACCCGACCAGGGGGAAGGTCCCCATGGTCCTATTGATCAGTTCCATCTCCCGGCCCAGGGCCCCGAACAGGTTTGGTCCCCGGGCAATACAGGAAAAATAGAGGCCGCCCTTCACCGGCCCCGAAATCCGGCGCTTGATCTTCTCCAGCATGGCAATCAGGTCGTCCTCGGCGCTTTGCGGATCGCGGCGTACGAACATAACCCGGTCGCCGGGGTTAATGTTGTCGGCCACGGCCAGCCAGCCCCGCGCCGGATCGATACCCACCAGGTTGCGCACCAGATAGTCCCCCGTATCCGACCCCTCGATGGGGATCGCCGCATGCACGTTGCCGGCGATGCGGTTCATGTCGCCACCCAGGAACTCGCCGGCATCCTCCATGAACACGTCCAGGGCACGGCGCCCGTCGAGGCCGATCAGCACGTTGTCCAGGCAGTCCGAGATCACATGACTGCCGGCGATGGGGGCACACCCCTGGGTCAGGCCCGTCGCCACCTCCACCTCCGGCGCGAACAGGATTCCCGACAGGCCCCCACCGGTGATCCGCCCCGCCACCTGATAGCAGGCCGCCCGCGACGAGGTCAGTCCGCCGACCAGGAAACTCGACGTCGTCCCCGCCAGGCCTTCGATCAGGGACGGGGTTTCGCTGTTGTTGGGATCGCCGTGGACGACTCCGAAGTGGGGTGTTTCCTTGCCGATCCAGTCCTTCTGTCCGGCCGATAGCTGGTCGACGCTTTCGCTGATCGTCGGGAAGACGCAGATTTTCTCCTCCGGCAGGGTCGCCACCATCACTGCCATGGCCGGTTCATCGAAGTACTCATTACTGCCGGCGCAAATGCCCATACCGACGCTGCCGACCCAGTGCTGGATATGGGTTTTTTGGCGCAGGTAGGTGAGGATGCTCGAAAAATCGTCGGCAAGGATATCGGTGACGTAGACGAACCCCAGATTGGCGTCCTCGGGCAGATTGCCGATCTGGTCGGTGCAGGCCTTCACCGCATGGGCCCAGTCGTCGGCCGCGGCGTGGACAGCCTTGAACCATGTCATGAGTGGAAGGGTCCTCGTTCTTCGTGCCGGCATCACCGGCGGCGCCTCCGACCCCTAGATAATAACCCTGGCGCGCGGCTCCGTCCCGTCCGAATTGCGGACCACGCACCACTAATTGCTCACGGGATCCTGTCGACCAGCCGCTTCACCTCGGGAAGGATATTTTCGACGATGACGTCAACGCCACGGGCGTTGGGATGCAGATGATCCTCCAGGTTCAACTCGGGTCTCGCCGCCACGCCTTCAAGGAAAAACGGATAGAGAGGCACTTTGTGTTTTTCCGCCAGCCTGGAATAGACGGCGGCGAACGCCGTCCCGTATTCCCGCCCCAGGTTGGGCGGCGCCCGCATGCCCGCCAGCAGCACCGGCAGTCCTTTTTTCCCGAGCCGGGTAAGGATGGCATCCAGGTTGGCGAAGGTGATTTCCGGGTCGAGGCCCCTGAGACCGTCGTTGGCGCCCAGTTCGACGATCACCGCATCGGGTTTGCCGGCCAGTGCCCAGTCGAGCCGCGCCCGCCCCGCCGCCGTCGTATCGCCCGAAACCCCGGCGTTGATCACCCGGGCATCGACGCCTCCCGCGCGCAGGGCCTTTTCCAGTCGTGCCGGGAAGGCCGCCCCGCGGGGGAGGCCATAACCGGCGGTCAGGCTGTCGCCGAGGACCAGGATACGGACCGCCTCGGCGGCACCGGCAGGCGCGCAAAGAAGCAGCGCGGCGACAACACTCACGTTGACAAGCGCCTGCACCAGGCCATATCCGGTACGGGGGGCAGAAGCGGAACCAGAAGGCATTCGCGAATCCTATGACCAAACACCAGGAAGCCGCCGTGCCGGCCATCCGGCTCGACGACGTACACCTTAGGCTGACCAGCGATGCCGGCGAGGTCAATATCCTCCGTGGTATCGATCTCGCCATCGGCAGCGGCGAGACCGTCGGCGTCGTCGGCCCGTCGGGGTCGGGCAAGACCAGCCTGCTGATGGTCGTCGCCGGACTGGAAAGGGTGACCACCGGCACCATCGTCGCCGCGGACACAACCGTCACCGGCCTCGACGAGGATGCCCTGGCCCTGTTCCGCCGCGACAATATTGGCATCGTGTTTCAGGATTTTCATCTCGTGCCGACGATGACGGCCCTCGAAAATGTCGCCCTCCCCCTTGAGTTCGCCGGCCGCGACGACGCCTTCGACCGCGCCCGCGCCCAACTTGACGCCGTCGGCCTCGACCACAGGCTGCGTCATTATCCGGGGCAGCTGTCGGGTGGCGAACAACAGCGGGTCGCCCTGGCCCGGGCCTGCGTCGCCGAACCCGCCATCCTTCTCGCCGACGAGCCCACGGGCAACCTCGACGCCGCCACCGGCCAAGTGGTCACGGATCTGCTGTTCGACCTCCACGACCGGCTCGGCAGCACCCTGGTCCTGGTCACCCACGAAGCCGACCTTGTGGCGCGCTGTACCCGGGTCGTCCACCTTGGCGATGGCCGCATCACCGACGACGGTCCCGGCGCCGCCGTCCCGGCACGAAGCCTGGCATGAACAGCCTCGCCCTGGCCTGGCGCCTGGCCCGCCGTGAACTGCGCGGCGGCCTCAAGGGGTTTCGCATCTTCATTGCCTGCCTGACCCTGGGTGTCGCCGCCATCGCCGGCGTCGGTTCCTTGAACCAGGCGGTTATGGCCGGGCTCCGCGCCGACGCCGCGACGATCCTCGGCGGCGATGTCGAGTTGCGCCTCCACGACCGTCCGGCCACCGCCGATCAGCTTGCTTACCTGGAACGTACGACACAGGCCCTTTCCGCCACCGTTACCATGCGCGCCATGGCCCGCCGCGCCGGCGGCACCGGCAAATGGGCACTGGTCGAGCTCAAGGCAGTGGACGCCCGTTATCCCCTGGTCGGAGATCTGGTCTTCGACCCCGCCCGCGAACACCCCTTTGCCGCCGCCGACGGAGCCTGGGGAGCGGCCGCCGAAGGTGCTTTGTTGCGCAAGCTGGGCCTCGGTGTCGGCGACCGGATCCAGGTTGGTGACGCCACCTTCATCGTCGCCGCGACGATCGAGGACGAACCCGACCAGGCCGCCAGCGTTCTCAATTTCGGTCCCAGACTGATGGTCGCCACTGCCTCCCTCGCGGCAACCGGACTGGTCCAGCCCGGTGCCCACATCCATTACCAGTACCGGCTGTCCCTCCCCGCCGGCAACGACGCCGGAACCTGGATCGCCGACCTCAAGGAAACCTTTCCCGAGGCCGGCTGGCGTATTCGCGGTGTCGACGAGGCCGCCCCCGGCATTCGCCGGTTCGTCGACCGCCTGACACTGTTCCTGACCTTTGTCGGCCTGACGGCCTTGCTTGTCGGCGGCATCGGCGTCGCCAACGCCGTCGCCGCCTACCTCGACGGCAAGACCGCCGTCATCGCCACCTTGAAATGCCTGGGTGCCCCGGGAGCCCTCATTTTCCAGGTCTACTTCCTCCAGGTCCTGGTCCTTGGACTCGTTTCCGTCACCGCCGGCCTGGCCCTCGGCGCCGCCGTCCCGCTCGCCGGTGTCGCCGCCTTGGCCGAACATCTGCCGGTGGCGCCCCGCATCGGCGTCTACCCGGCACCGCTTTTCCTCGCCGCGATGTTCGGCACCGTGACGACCGCGACTTTCACCCTCTGGCCCCTGGGCCGGGCCTGCCGGGTTCCCGCCGCCAACCTGTTCCGTCAGCATGTCGATCCCTCCAGCGCCATGCCCCGCTTGC